>SLOG01000323.1 GCA_007132635.1 Limnochordia bacterium | reverse complement strand
GGATTAGTCCTCCTATTTGGAGTGTTTATGATCATTACCCGGATTATAATCCTCCTGGTCCTATTCTGCATCATGATGAGGTTCTGCTGAAGAATGATCGTTTGTTTATTAGGTTGGTGGCTGGTTTTGCTAGTCATGCGCAGAAGCAAAGATATGTTGATGAGGATGGTAATTTGTTTAGGGGTTTTAATCCTTGGATGGTGCCTGATGTTAATATTGGCCCTAAAGGCGGTGTGCAGTTGGATAAGATGAGTCCGCGTACCTTGGATTTTGTTATTACGGGTTCTGGCAAATACGAAAGCGTGCCGGTTTTTACTCCTGGTAAGGATGAGTTGTACAAGCGCTAAACCTTTTTCCCTCTGTTCTCCTTGTGTGTTCTTTTAAAATCGTAAGGTTTTTATATTAGTTTTTTGGTTGTTATTTTTATTATGAGTTTTATTGGTTCCAGGGCTTTGTATTCTTTGTCTTTACTCTTGGTTTTCTCTGCTTTCATTGTTCTTGGGTCTGAAAGCGTTAAGGGGCAGGAGTGTTGGAATGATGGTGATTGTGATGAGCCCACGCCTCATTGTTATAGGGATACTGCTGATTTTAGTGAGCCTGGTACGTGTTCGGAGTGCTTGAATAACAATCATTGTCCTAGTGATAGGCCTTATTGTACTGGAGGTAGTTGTGTTGAAGAATCTGGTAGTGGTGGTACTGTCAATGGTTGTCATTATGAGTCTATTGTTTGTCCTGGTGGAGAGGAGATTTGTCATTGTATTCAGTTTGGTGTTTTAAGGTGTGATTCTTCAGAGTTTAGCAGTATTAATCCTGGCGACACTGTTAGTGTCTTTGCGTATACTGAGATGAATGATGCGATTCGTGGCTGTCCTTGTAATAGGGTTGATCCTTTTGTTGAGTTGGCTAGTGAGTGTTCTGTTATTCAGGATCGTTGTCCTTATGGTTCTACAACTACTTATGGTGAGCCGAGTGAGACTCGTGCAAGCGTTACTTGTCTTCCTCCTCCTGACGATCCTACTTGCCCGGGTGATTTTAGTTGTGAAGGTCCTAGTCGTTGGACGTGTAAGGATAGTACGACTCGTGAGAGGTGGCTTGGCGAGGAGTGTGTTGGCGGGGACTGTGTGAATCAGGGTTATGAAGAAAATAATTGTCCGAGTGGATGGGAATGCTTAGATCCCGGCGCTCCTGATGACGCCACTTGCCAACCTGTTCCTGGGCCTACTTGTGATGCGGGTATTAGTGGTCCTGGTTGGGTTGAAGCAGGCACTTCAGATGATTTCACCGGGAGTTTCTCGTGGGATGGAGCTGGTTCTGGTGAGGTAACTTCTTACGGTGTTAGGAGGGGTTCGACTGTGGTTGAGTCGTGGGATTCTTATGCGAGCAGTGCCAGTGTTTCAAGGGTTGTTAGTGTTCCTTTCGGTTCTCCAGGCCAGTATACTGTCAGGGCGCGTATCTCCGTGGATGATGGTGCTACTGTTTGTCATGATTCTATGAGTGTCACTGTTGGTTGTCCTACTGGTACTAGTTGGGATAGTAGTGCCGGGGAGTGTGTGGGTCCTAGTGGTAGTTTGAGTTGTGGTGGTAGTACTACTAGTTCTATTACTGTGAATTATGAGTTTGAGGATAGTGCTACTAATAGTGTTACTTTGTTTAGGGGTAGTACGAGTTTGATTACTTTTAGTGGTAGTGATGGTAGTGGTTCTTACCCTGATAGTGGTCTTAGTCCTGATACGAGTTACACTTATATTTTGAGGGATGGTGTTCTTTCTTCTCATGAAGAGCTTGATAGGGTTACTTGTTCTACTCTTCCTGATGGTGGTGATCCTTGGTGTGAGGTTACTGGTCTTAGTGGTCCTACTAGTGTTGAGCCTGGTGTTAGTGAGAGTTATTCTGCTACGTTTACGTGGGAGGATGGTGGTTTGACTTCGTATGGTTTTAGGAGGAATAGTAATGATTTTGGTTGGCGTTCTACTAGTGATTCTAGTGGTGATGCTGTTTGGTCTAGTAGCACGAGTTTTCCCAGTCCCGGTTCGTATACTATTACTGCTTATGGCTATGAAGGGGGGAGTATGGAGTGTCAGAGCAATTCTTTGAGTGTTACGGCTAGTTGTCCTAGTGGTACTAGTTGGGATGGTAGTGCTGGGGAGTGTGTTGAGGATTTGGATCCTGGTTGTAGTGTTGATAGTTTGAGTATTCCTCCTTTCTTGTTTGTTGGTCAGAGTGGTAGTAGTCTTGCTAGTTTTAGTTGGGAGGATAATCCTGGTACTTTTACTGGGAGGGTTAGTTATGGTAGTAGTGTTTCTGGTCCTTTTTCTAATTGTCCTGATCCGTTGTCTAGTTCTGATGAGATTGGTAGTGGCAATGCTTTGTGCTCTAATAGCTATTATAATTCTGAGAGGGGTTTGAGGTATATTAGGGCTGCCGGTAGTTTTGATGGTGATGTGTTGTGTGAGCGTGTTGAGGGCCCTTTTCAGGTGGTTGAGGAGCCTGTTTATAGTCCTAATAGTGGGGTTTGTCAGACCAGTGATATCGTGGTTGATGTTGTTTATGATTATGTTAGTAATCCTCCGGATAGGCTGAGGTATTGTTGGACTAGTGGCAGTAGTTGTGTGCCGAATAATGAAATTGTTTTTTCCGATGGGTCTGCTTCCTTGTCTCAGTCTGTTAATGGTGTGTGGAGGCTTTGTACGAGGGCTCGTTACGATGGTTCTTGGAGTAGTACTAAGTGTAGCGGTACTTTTGAGAAGCAGGATGTGTGTGATGATCCTAGTTGTAGTGTAGATGTTAGTGGTAGTGGTAGTGGTTTTGTTGGTGGTTCCGGGGAGTACGAGGCTGATTTTGGTTGGTCTAATAATGAGGATGTCTTTGATATGACTGTTAGGTATTCCAGGCCTTCTAGTAGTTCCTGGGAGTTCTGTGAGAGTAGTTCTAGTTCTAGTATTAGTGGTAGTGAAGTTGTTCCATGTACTGTGTCTTTTGATGAGGAGGGTTCTTGGCGTGTTAGGGCTAACGGTGTTTTTGAGGATGGTACTTCTTGTCAGGATACTCTTAGTAATATTGATGTGGTTGATGGTAGTGGTAGTTTGAGTTGTGCTGGTAGTAATTTGGATTCTGTTACTTTGGATTATAGTTTTAGTAATGCCCAGGAAAACGTTGAGTTGTATAGGGATGGCGGTTTCGTAACTGGTTTTGGCAGTGGTAGTGATAGTGATTCTTATACAGATACAAATCTTGATCCAGGTGTTTCTTATGATTATGAGTTGAGGGAGAACGGCGAGGTGCTGGATAGTGCTAGTTGTTCCACTGTTTCCCCTGGCGCGCCTTGGGTTGAATTAACTGCTAGTCCTAGCACTATTAATGAAGGGGAAACTTCTGAGTTATCTTGGAATTCTGGGAACACGGAGGATTGTAGTGCTGTTTGGACTAGTTCTACTTCTACTAGTGGTAGTGAGCCTGTTAGTCCTGGTGATACGACTACTTATGAGATTACTTGTGATGGTCCTGGTGGTGAGGCTAGTGATACTGCTACTGTGGAGGTTGTTGAAGATGAGGTTGTTTGTGATTGTGGTTGGGTGAATGATGATTGTGGTCTTGGTGGTTGTCCTGTTGATAGGATGTTTCAGGTTTATACTTGTAATGATCCTAGTTGTGGTGGTCATGGTGATACTAGGTGTGTAGAGCATAGTAGTTGTGAGGTTCCTCTTCCGAGTGTTTCTTTGACTGCTAGTCCTAGTACTATTGATAGGGGTCAGACTTCTTATTTGTCTTGGAGTTCTAGTAACGCGGTTAGTTGTAGTGCTGATTGGACTAGTTCTAGTTCTACTAGTGGTAGTGAGCCTGTTAGTCCTGATTATACAACTACTTATGAGATTACTTGTTATAATTCTGTGGGTGATAGTGATAGTGATACTGCCAGGGTTACTGTGAATCAGCCTGTGGTTGGTGAGTGCGGTTCTGATGATAGGATTTT
>SLOG01000061.1 GCA_007132635.1 Limnochordia bacterium | reverse complement strand
TCGCCACTCTAGACGTTGATATCCCCATGCTCACCTCCCGGATACGGTAACTCCGCGGAAGCAGACCCAGGGGAGTCGAGCTGTCCCAAAGTCCACCTGCTCGCAGCTGATGCTCTGTATATTCTGAAACAGTTCAGTCAGATTTCCGGAGACCATCGTCTCGCTGACGGGGTACCGAATCCTGCCGTCGGCAATATAGTAGCTGTTCTTCGCCACACCTGAGAAGTCACCGTCTTGGTTGGGGTATCCACCCGAATACCGGGCCAAGAGTAGTCCCTGGGAGATAGAGCCGATCATCTCCTCATAGGGCGTCTCGCCAGCTTCAACGATGTAAGCGCCGCCCTGGCTTGCACCACGAGCCAGGCCGGTCTTATTGGCCCCGTAAAGACTCAACACGAAGGATTCAAGGACACCGGCTTTGACGATGTCCATGTGTTCGGCGGCGAAACCGTCCCCAGTCCAGAAATAACCGTCCACAATGCGTCCGCCGTAAGGCTCGGACCGCAGCGAAAACTGGGGTGAAGCGATAACCTGACCCAGTTTGTCTTTGTAAACACTCGAACCCGAAATGAGTGAGGAATCACGCAGCGACACATCGACCAGAAACGAGACAAAGTCGTGCAGGCAGTCCGGTGTCACCACCACGTCTCCAACAAACTTGGCAGGAACCGCCTGGGTTGCCGTGTGTTCGCCTGACTGGCGCAGCAGAGTCACCAGTGTTCCATGGTCCATAAACGGGCGGGTCAGTTCAGCTGCTGCGAAGTCTGAATAGTTAAACGACGACGTGTGTTTGCCATCCCGCGAGGTGAAAACGGCTGTCCCGTGGTAGATCCCCTTGTCAGCGGCCAGATCGGTTCCATGCGTATTCAGCAGATACTGATGACTCTGGGTGAAGTCCAAGAACACGTTTTCCAGCAGCGTCTTCGGAAAGCGCTTTTTCGTCTCTGCGATAAACTCACGGAGCACATCATACATACGATCCCGATCGGGTTCTGCGGCCCCCACGTGGAACCGCCGTCGCTCGGTCTGGGCGGCAATCCCGTAGGCTGGATCCGCTTCGGCCGATGAGGCGATATCAACAGCCTCGCCGGCACTCCGTTCGATGGATTCCCGGTCCAGTTTGTTGAGGCCAATGCTCCCTTTCTGCTGGTCCAACAGCACAGTCAAGCCCATGTGGCTGTCAAACGTCGTCCTCACCAAGTTTATCTCTCCAGCTTCGACATTCATCTCATGCCTCGCCGTCCGCCGCATCTGACACTGGGCCTCCTGCGCTCCGGCCCGTGTGCAGGCTTCGAGAGCAAACTCCAGAATTTGGTTATCCGTCATCTTAACGACCTCCAATCATCACCCGGCATTTGAGGGCCGGACCGCCAAAACCAGTGGGGATCATCTGTTTTTTGCCGCACATGCCGGCACCCATCCAGGTCATATCATCGGAGACCATGGACACAGTTTTCAGCATATCGAACGCGACGCCGGAGATCGTCGTGTCTTTTATGGCGCGGCCCAGCTTGCCCTGCTTGATCTCATAACCCAATGTGACCCCAAACATAAACTCGCTGGTAGCATCCGCCTGCCCATTGCTCGGCCGAATTAGGTAGTAACCGTCATCAATGGAGGCAATCATGTCCTCAAGCCGATCGTTGCCAGGCAGAAAGGCTGTATTGCGCATGCGCACCAAGGGCTCATCGGAAAACTGAAAGGCGCGAGCATTTCCTGTGGGGGCGGCACCCAGCAGAAGGGCTGTCTCCTTGCTGTGCAGATAGGCCTGCAGAATGCCGTCCTTGATTAGGGTAACGTCCATGGCCTCGGTGCCTTCATCGTCCACGTGCACCGGCACCGGACACGTGCTGCCGTCTGCTGTGTGGGCAAAATCGACGAGGGTGACGAGAGGGCTAGCTGCCTCCTTGCCCAAGTAATCCGCTGCGGCCGAACCACTCAGTACAAAGTCTCCCTCGGCCGTATGACCGATTGCCTCATGAGCCAAAATACCTGCCAGTTCCGAATCCAGCACACATTCTTTGTACCCCGCCTCCGGATACACGCCCGCCTGCTTATCCTTCAACTGCTCGTACAGCTTGGCAATCCGTGCGTAGAGTGTGTCTGGAGCGTCAAATACATCCTCAAAATGGCCCAACCCTCCGAAAGTCCGGCTAATTTCTACAGGGTGGCCGTCCGCCTCTGCCGAAAGCACTATACTTAAAATAGCCCGGGGTGTGAGAGATTGCGCCGCCGACCCATCAGCTGTGACAAGTGCCTTCTCCATATCCAAGCAGCGTAGTACCACCGTGCGGCTCAACAGGTCGGGATAGTCCGCGGCAATGTGATTGTCTAGTTCTTTCATAAAACCCAACAGCTCTTTCTGGGTCCACCGCGGCTTTGACGTGGAAAAATCGTGGCGCGCCTCGGTTGGCCGAGCCGGCAGCGAACCGTGTTGTTTGCGTTCGCGGTCGTCAAGAAACCGAGCGTTGGCCGCCGCCGCTGCTCGTACCGAACGCACAGCATCGACGTTGACATTCGGGTCCGAAGCGAATCCCCACGCCCCGGCGCGGTATACCCTAGCAGAAACGCCGCTTTCTGATGAACGAGCGTTCTGCATAACGCTGCCTTTCACTAGAGCGATTCCTAGACTGCGGTTTTCCTGCCAGCGAAGCTCGGTGTAATCAGAAACGTCGGCGGCCAGCGGCCTCAAGTCTTCAATTCGCATATCTCACTCCTCCTCGAAATCTCTGTCGAACATGCTAACACTTTCGGTATGGAACGATTGGTTCCTGCCGAATACTCACACGGGAGACGGAGCAGGATTCGACTACCTGAAGACCGAAGGAGTGTCTGGACATATCACAGAGCAGGAGGACGTATCGCTATGCGTATTGTTGTACTGGACGGCTACACACTTAACCCAGGGGATCTGTCTTGGGATAGGCTCGCCGAACTCGGCGACCTGGCGGTCTACGAAAGAACACCTGCAGACCTTATCACTACCCGAGCCGCCGAGGCAGAAGTCATCCTCACAAACAAAACCCCCCTTTCTGCCGAGACCATCGCTGCACTACCGCATCTGCAGTACATCGGTGTACTGGCCACGGGCTACAATGTCGTCGCCGTCGCAGCGTGCCGTGAGCAAGAGATCGTCATCACTAACGTACCCGGCTATAGTACCGCCTCTGCCGCCCAGATGGCCTTTGCCCTTCTGTTGGAGCATTGCCAGCGGGTGGGGGCTCACAGCAACGCTGTGCTGGCAGGTGAATGGTCTAGGCAAAAAGACTTCTGCTTCTGGCTGCACCCCCTAACCGAACTGGCCGGCCTCACCATGGGCATCATCGGCATGGGGCAGATCGGGCAGCGAGTAGGAACCATCGCGCAGGCCTTCGGCATGCAGGTCATAGCGCACAGCCGCACGCATCCCGAGCCTCCGCCCCTTTCCAACATGGCATGGGGTTCTCTTGAAACGGTTCTGAAGCAAGCAGATGTCGTCAGCCTGCACTGTCCGTTGACCGACGTCACGGAAGGACTCATCAACCGTGAGCGCCTGCGGCTGATGAAGCCCACGAGTTTCCTTATCAACACGGCCCGCGGTGGACTCCTGGTGGATCAAGACGTGGCCGCTGCCCTGAACAATGACGAAATCGCCGGTGCGGGACTTGATGTGCTTGCGGCTGTCGAACCGCCTCAGGCGGATAACCCGCTGCTGGCGGCCAAGAACGTCATAATCACACCGCATATCGCCTGGGCTGCAAAAGCGTCCCGACAGCGGTTGATGGAGACAGCCGTCGCCAATGTCGCGGCGTGGGTCGCTGGCCAACCAGAAAACACGGTATGAGAGACGATACCAGGAGGCGATAGTCCGGTGCGTTCGGTGTTGACAAAAGATAGCTTCCTTGTACTCGCGGCAACATTTCTATATTTTGGCTCCTTCAATATCATCACGCCTACGTTTCCCGTCTACGTTTCGCGATTAGGCGCCCCGGAAACCATAGT
>SLOG01000014.1 GCA_007132635.1 Limnochordia bacterium | reverse complement strand
GCCCCCGGCGCGCAGGGCGTCTCCCTGGCGCTCGTCGCGCTCCTCGCGGTGTTCGCGCCATCGTTCCTGCTGGTGTTGGGGATGCTCCCGTTCTGGGAACGGCTGCGCGGCCACACCGCTGTGCGGCGTGCTCTCACGGGCATCAACGCCGCCGTGGTGGGGCTGCTGCTGGCGGCGCTCTACCACCCCGTCTTCACCAGCGCAGTGGTCGTACCGCGCGACGCCGCCCTGGTGCTGGCGGCCTACCTCGTGTTGGCGGTGTGGAAGCTGCCGCCGTGGCTGGTGGTGCTGCTCGGCGCGGGTGTCACGGCGGCGTTGGGCGCACTGACAGGCTGAAACCCGCGGCGGCGCGCGCGCGAACCGGCGTCGGCTCGCTCTGAACGCGGCCTGTGGCAACGGACGTCTATAGTGCAGGCACAGCACCGCACGCGCGGCGTCGCCGCGTCCTGCGTTCGTCGTCATGCCCAGCCGACGTCGCTCCGTAACGGAGGGAGGAGGCCGATCATGAGCGAGAGGCTCCCGAAGCCAGGTCCTGCACCTGGGGATCCCAGCAGCGACCAGCGCGAACCCACCGATCAGTACGCCCCGACGCAAGGACCCGCGCCCTTCACCCCCAAGGTCGTGACGCCGCCACCGGAGGCCGATCCCGATGTGGCGCCGGCGGTCGCGGAGCGTGTGGCGCCCAAGGGAGGTGAGCGACACCTGCGGCCGGGCCGGCTGGGCGAGCACGAGGGCGAGGGCCTGATCATCGTGGTGCGTGACGCCGACGGCGCCGTTGCCAGCGTGAACGGCACCTGGCGGCCCAGCGACCCGTCGCTGCGCCTCGCTGACCTCCGTGACGCCTTCCCCGCGAAGGGAGTGGCGCGCTTCAGCGGCACACGCATCGACACCGGCAACGGAGAGGTCGCCGAGGAGGTCAGCCTCGACGTGGTGGTGACGCGCCACGGCGAGTACGAGCTCGTCGACGGCGGTACGCTGCGGGTCGTGAACTTCACGCTGCCGAAGGACGAGTGAGGAGATCACCGCGGCCAGGGGTGCTTGGCCACCATCGCTTCACCCGAGACGTCCCCGATACCCAGGGAGAGGGGGTGATGAGGAGCCCGACCACCGCAGCCACCACGACGCCCCGATCAACGCCCGATGCGGAGGTGACTCGTGCCACCACTGGCAGGCAAACGCGTGATCATCGTCACGGCTCACGAGTTCGAGGATGTCGAGGTGCTCTATCCCGTCCTACGCCTCAGCGAGGACGGAGCGATGATCACCGTCGCGACGCTTCCCAAGGATGCCTTCGCCCACTTCCACGCGCGAACCCTGCACCCGACCAAACCCATCACCGGCCGCTTTGGCTCGACGGTGCCGTTCATCGCGCTCGCAGAGGGGCTGCGCTACCGACACGTCGAGACGACGGCGCTCGACCCCGAGGACTTCGATGCCCTGGTGATCCCGGGCGGTTTCGCGCCGGACTTCCTGCGGGTCGATGAACCCACGCTGCGCTTCGTGGCCGAGATGCATCGGGCTGGAAAGTGGGTCTGTGCCATCTGCCACGGTCCACAACTGTTGATCTCGACCGACGCCACGCAGGGAACCGACACCGTCCGCGGTCGGCGCATCGCAGGCGTCGAGATGATCCGCGATGACCTCGGCAACGCCGGCGGCGCCGTCACGGACGCCGCTGCTGTGGTCGACGGCAACGTCATCACCAGTCGCTGCCCGGACGACCTGCCCGAGTTCTGTCGCGCCATCATCGCGGCCCTCCAGGGCGATGCGTTGCAGGGGCCGCACGAGGCAAGCGCGCGACCGCGCAACCCCTCGAACTGAGCAAGGAGTACGGAGGACGTTCATGGCACACCGACGCACCATGACCGACGCGCGGCGAATCGCTGTACTGACCGTAGCGCTGATGATCGGGATCGGCGCTTCGCTCGCCCCGGCACAGGAGCGACCCCACGAGGGCGCCGTCGTCACGATCGGCGATCTGGCGCGCGGCATCTCGGACGCCTACCTGCCGTTCCTGAACGACTTCAGTGCCGAGACCGGCATCCGCGTCGACGTCGAGCAACTCTCGTTCGACGCATTGTTCGACAAGATGATGCTCGAGTTCGCGGCCGGCACCGGGTACTACGACATCGTCTACCTCTCTCCCGGCTTCATGGCCACGCTGATCGACGCGGGGTACGTGATCACGCTCGACGAGTACTTCGATGAGCACGGCATCGACCTCGAGGCGTTCCTCGCGGCTGCGATCGACATCAACCGCTACGGGCCCGACGACGCGATCTGGGCCTACCCGTACCTCGCCGACACGAGCGTGTTCCTCTACCGGCAGGACCTGTTCGAGGACCCGGATGAGCGCGCCGCCTTCCTCGAGCGCTACGGCTACGAGCTGCCGATTCCGACGATCGACGAGCCCATGACCACCGACGAGTTCCTCGACGTTGCCGAGTTCTTCACGCGGGAGAACATGTACGGCTTCGCCTACCCCCAGGGTGGTACGGCCTATGGCAACCTCCACATCCTGCCGTGGATCTGGACCTTCGGTGGCGAGTACTACGATGCCGCGTTCAACGCCACGCTCGACGACCCCCGGGTCGTCGAAGCGTTCGACTTCGCACGCCGCCTGCAGGCGTCGCAGCCCGCGGGAAGTCTCGCATGGGATTACGGCGACCACATTCCGATGCTGTGCGACGGCCGCCTGGCGATGAGCGCCGGTTGGTTCCACATCGGCCTCGACGCCAACAACCCTGACGTGTGCCCGGCGGTGGCCGGCTCGATCGGCTACGCGCCGCCACCGTACGCGCCGGGGAGCGGTCTCGATCACGGCTTCACGGTGCTCGGCGGTGGCGGTCTCGCCATCACCGCCGACTCCGCCAACCCGGACGCAGCCTTCACCTTCCTGTCGTGGCTGTTCACTGACGAAGAGCGCGCGCTCGAGTGGTACTTAGGCGGCGGTGCCGCCACCCTCAGCGCCATCTACGACGCCCCGGAGGTGATGGAGACCTGGCCGTGGGCGGCCGACTTCTTCCCCGTGGCGAACTACCTCCTGGCAACCACCACCAAGCAGCGCCCGACGGTCCCGAACTCCCACGAGATCTTCGAGGTGATGGCGGAGACCTGGCACAACGTAGCGCTTGGTCGTCTGACGCCCGAGGAGGCCGCGCGTACGGCCCACGAGCGCGTCGACCGCCTGTTGTCCGCCGTTCGCTGACCACAACGGCTCTCGGCGGGGTGGTGGGTCGCGCCTCCCGCCCCGCCACCGCAACCACCTGCTGCGAGGTGCGCCGGTGTCTCCATCCTCTCATGCACGCTCGCCGTCACCTGCGCCGCGGCCGCCGCGCGCGCGCACCAAGCGTCATCATGGGCGCGAGACCCTCGCCTTCATCGGTCCGACACTGGTCGCCCTGGCCCTCGTGGCCGTCCTTCCGACCCTCTGGGCGATCGGCACGAGCCTCTTCGAGTGGCACTTTCACCGCCCCGACCAGCGTAGCTTCGTCGGGTTCGGCAACTACGTGCGCCTGGCCGGCGACCCGCGCTTCCTCAACGCGGCGTGGGTGACCACCATCTACGTCACCGTCAGCGTGCTCGCGACGATGGTCCTCGGCACGCTGCTGGCCCTCCTCACCCGCGCCCCCTTCCCAGGCAAGCCATTCGTGCGAGCCCTGCTGACGGTCCCGATGATCATGACGCCGGTCGTCTCCACGCTCGTGTGGAAGACGTTCTTCTTCGAGGCAGATCTCGGACTCATCAACTGGGTGCTCGGCATAGCGGGTATCCGCGGACCGGCGTGGGTCGCGAGTTCGCCGTCGGCGCTCATGACCATCCTCGTCGTCAACGTCTGGTTCATGACGCCCTTCGTCTATCTGGTGATGGACGCCGCGCTCGAGGGGCTCCCGAACGAGGTCGTCGACGCTGCCAAGATCGACGGCGCCGGCTACTGGCAGCGGGTGCGCTTCGTGGTGCTGCCGATGCTGCGCGCCACCAT
>SLOG01000349.1 GCA_007132635.1 Limnochordia bacterium | reverse complement strand
CGAAGAAAACCGACATATACAGGGCGCACTCAGAGATAATAAAATACCATGACAATGTTTGTATAATGCAATGCACATCCGGTTACCCTGCACAGATGGACGAACTAAATTTAAGGGTAATAGAGGATTACCGCAAAAACTTGCCGTTTACCGTGATTGGCCTATCAGACCACCACCACGGGATACTAACACCTGTATTGGGGTATATGTTAGGCGCGAGGGTTTTTGAGAAGCACTTTACACTTAGCCGGGCATGGAAGGGAACGGATCAGGCGTTTTCTTTGGAGCCGGGCGGTATGAAGAAGATGGTAAGAGATATCCGGTCTATCCCGGTGGCATTAGGTGACGGCGTAAAGAAGCAATACGAATCAGAGGTAAGCCCGCTGCGGAAAATGGGTAAAATGATTATTGCTAAAAGAGATATGGAAGCAGGGGACATTATAACGGATAGTGACATAGAGTGCAAAAGCCCCTGTGATGGTTTGCCGCCATACTGGATACCGGGGATTGTCGGTAGGAAGTTAGCGTTACCGTTACACAAAGGTGAACCATTTACGCAGGAGGGGATAGCATGGAAAGTAGATACGGTCAAGATTTAAGTGCATACGAAAAGTATTTAACCGAAAAGAATGACTGTATAGTTTGTGGTAGTTCTGATTTTGTTCTATGGGCAAAAGTAATGCCGTTTAAGGCTGTGAAGTGCCGTGTCTGTGGGTTTGTCTGGATGAACCCCCATCCTAATAATGATGGTTTAAATAAATACTACAATAACCATATTAAGCGGCGTATGGCTAAGACCAACAAGGGATTATTGCGGCAAGTGCAGTACCAAATAGATAAAGGTTTTATGGAGCGATTTGTTGACAGGGGCAAGGTTTTAGATGTTGGTTGTTCAGGTGGGTTTTTTTTAGATACGCTCAGTAGTAAATTCAATAAATACGGGATTGAAATAGACCCAGAAGCTGCCCGATATGCTAACCAGCATTATGGGTTTAATGTTACCTGCGGGAAAATAGAAGATTACGAGGGTGAGTTTGATGTTGTTGTTATGCGTGGGGTGATAGAACATTTTCCAAACCCTGGGGAAGTTATGTCTAATGTATATGGATTACTTAAAAAGGGCGGGTGGTTATATATAGCAGCTACACCGGACGTGAGTAGTTTTTGCGCAGACATATATCGAGAAAATTGGAGTCACTTTCACCCGATTGAACACTTGTCATATTTCAGTGTCCCGACGTTAACTCGGTTTTTAAGTGATTTAAAGTATGTAGCCCATCATCACCCATACATTGAAACGCCTTACCAGGATATAGAAAATGATTACCGTTTAGTTAAGAAAGCCTGTAAAGGTAAGAAGGGTATCAGCCCGGCCTTTTGGGGTAACATGATGAATGTTGTTTACAGGAGGCTTTAATGAACACTGTAATTATACCGGCAAGGGGCGGGTCGAAGGGTATCCCGCGTAAAAACTTAAAAGAGGTTGACGGATTGCCGCTTGTAATAAGAGCGGCGCTTTTAGTTAAAGAGGCAAGAAATGTTGATGAGGTATTTGTAAGCACTGAGGATAGCGAAATTAAAGAAGTTTGTTACGACTACGGCGTGGAGGTAATAGACCGGCCACAGGGGTTGTCAGAAGATGAAACCAGCACCGATGCCGTGATAGAACACACCTTAACAAAAGTCTGTTGTGATGTCTTGGGGTTAGTACAATGCACCGCACCTTTATTGAATACATGTGACGTCGAACGGGTCATTAAAGCGGTGGAAGATGGTGCAGATTCAGCAATAGCGGCCAGTAAATTCCACGGGTTTTTATGGACACTTGACGGTGAAGGAATAAACCATGATGGCTTTAACCGTGCAAGACGGCAGGACATGGAGCCGCAGTATTTAGAAGCCGGATCAGTGTATGCCATTAACCCGAAGATGTTTGAGATTAGTAAGACAAGGTTCTGCGGGTGGACAGAGATAGTCGAAGTCGAGCCGGGGATAGAGATAGATGAACCGGCAGACTTGGAATTGGCGAGGTTGATAATGGGGGGGTAATATGGATCAGTTACAGGATAGTTTAAATGCGATGATTAATTGGTTTTTGGATGACCGTTCTTTAGCGTTGGACACCGAAGGCGAACACAGACCACAGGACATTGCAAAACATCTTTCCAGTGTTTACAGGATTATTAATAATGAAGGCGGTGAAATGGAGCAACAGTTTGTCGGTCAGTTCAAAGGGCAATCTCCAATATCCGAATATGTCAAATATGAACTTTACCCTTACGTGTCGAGGTTTTTTCTACACGGGAGTTACGCGACGGGTGATTTCATTAAAGGGTGGAGCGATGTTGATACTTTTGCAGTAATACCATCTGATGTGATGGAGAGTCCGGCCAGGTTGGTTAAGTTAAGGGAAAAGAGTATAAGGCTTAAAGAAATGTTTTACGATATTTGTAAATTTCAGCATCACGGGATTATCTATGTAACTGAAAAGGATTTAAACAATTATGACTACATGCCCCCGATTGTGTTGAAGCGGGCAAAAGATTTTATCCCTGCTGGGCCGATTTGCTACAGGTTGCGTAGAGATAAACGTAACGCACTTGATAATTTAAGGGGTAGACAACGGGTGGTCAGGGAAGCATTAAAAACTGGAGAATATAAGCACCATCCGTATAAGGGTGTTGGTTTAAAAACAAGATTCCGGAACGCCGACAATGGGATGTATCAGTTACATTGTTTTTTGGCTTATGTGATGCTTGTTCCGGCGCTATTTTTGGAAGCGGTTGGTAGGCCGTGTCACAAAAAAGAATCATTCGAGTTAGCACGACCCTATATTGACTATACTTTAATTGATAAAGCATCAAATATACGCGCGGGGTGGGTTGGTAATAAAGGGAATGTTATTCCACTATGGGTGCAGGATATTCTTGGGCCGTATTATATAGAAGAGTTCTCCACCCTTATTGACAGCGTGATAGGGAGGGTTGAGCGTGTTCAACTTTCCCAAACCTCTACAGGTCGATGATTATGAGCGGGTAAGGCAAAAAGCGATTGATTATTACAGTGGTAAAGTAATTTCATTATACGAAAGAGGTACAGTAAGACATCCAGGCATATCAGACATCGACTTAATGGTTGTGGTTGACGGTAGAATTGAGCAGATTGACCATGATATTGACACCTCACTGCTGGTGTTTCCGAGAAAACACTTTGAGCATATTAATGTGTGGGATGATGACAACCCAAAACTATTATGGGGAGAAAATATAGGTATTTTACCTGAACACAGGCCGGAAGTTGGGATAGCCCGGATTGTTGATTGGCTGCCCGAGCGCATTGTGAGGCTCAGTGAGATGAAAGAAATTAACGTCAGTTGGGCATTGGCTGTAATTAAGGGCGTCTGCTACTCATTACAAAAACTAAAGGAATACGGAGTTGATAATAACTACTGTTCGCAGGTATGGGAGTTGCGGGATGAGTGGTTTAATCTCCCCCGCACGAAGCAGGAGCGCGGGATTGCCCACCTCGTTAGTGGGGGTATAGAAGCTGGCATTAATGGATTAAGAGTGTTCAGCGATGTAGCTTGTGACTATTACGGTGATTCGGATATTAATGGAGAATTGTTAATACCCTTGAACACAAAATATATATTTAACGGCAAATTAAAAGCCGAGGGGTCAACAATCCAGCTTCCCAGATTTTTCGGGAAGCATTTTCATACATACGCAAAAGAATCAGGATTAATAAGTAGAGAAATAGCCCGGCACATGAGCGGCAATTATAGCCCACCGGGCCGAATGGAAGGGGTGTTGGGTGAGCGTATTTCCCTTTGCAACCATTGGGCGGAGTTT
Organism: Limnochordia bacterium; assembly: GCA_007132635.1. Lineage (GTDB taxonomy): Bacteria > Bacillota > Limnochordia > Darwinibacteriales > SLO01 > SLOG01. The sequence continues at coordinate 133 of SLOG01000349.1, read as the reverse complement.
TTAATCCAGCACGAGATGTCAGGGTTATATAAGTTTGGTTGGTATTATACTGAACTGCACGGCTATAGACGGGGCAGGTCAGCAAATATTATATAGGAGGATCTAACATGAGCGAAGAACAAACTGCAACTGT
>SLOG01000066.1 GCA_007132635.1 Limnochordia bacterium | reverse complement strand
TTCCTGCAAATGGCTGGTAAACTGATCGTGCTATTCGCGGTGATCTCGTTCGCTGTGGGACTGCTTCAAGAGTATCTGAACTTGAAAAAACTGCAGAGCCGTCTGCAGCAGCAGCAAGGCCTCACGGGCCACCTTATCGGAGCACTGTTAGGAGCTCTGACCCCATTCTGCAGCTGTTCGACGATCCCGATCATGGTGGGGTTCATCCGCTCGGGTGTTCCGTTCGGGATTGCTATGGCCTTTTTCTGGGCATCACCACTGCTCAATCCCCTGATCCTCAGCCTGATGTTTGTCCTGTTTGGACTCCAGCTGACCATTCTCTACGCCCTACTGCTGCTGCCGCTTTCTATTGCCTTCGGTGCTTGTTTTGAGGCACTCGGCTTTGCCAGCGAAGTGCGGATCGCGCCCCCATCCTGCTGTGGCTGCGGCAACGACTCAGACTCCGGCCCTGAGACACCGGACCACCGGACGCGCTTAGGACGCGCCGCGGCTTCTGCCGGTTCACTGCTCGGACGCGTCCTTCCCTTTCTGCTTATCGGGACGCTCATCGGGACCTTGATTCACGAATTCATTCCGGAAGATCTCATCGTCGCCGCGGCAGGGCCAGGACGGCCCGGCGCTGTGCCGCTCGCCGCCCTGATCGGCATCCCCATGTACATTCGCGGAGCCACCATCCTGCCCATAGGATCAGCCCTAGCCCAGCAGGGCATGAGCCTAGGTGCGGTCATGGCACTGATCATAGGCGGTACAGGAGCCAGCCTGCCGGAACTCGCCATTCTCTCATCGGTCTTTTCCCGGAAGCTCCTGTTCACCTATATAGTTGGAATTCTCACCTTGGCTTCGGTCGTCGGTTTCGTGTTCAACCTGCTGGCGGCCCACGGCTTCTAACACCCTCAGAAGGCAGCCTGCACGACGGCGGCCTGCCACATCCACCCTCGCCGGCTGTCCCACCCCACCGATCCCATCGCCCAGGGGAATGGGGCTGCCGTCAAATGTATGCTGCCAGCATGCTGCAGGCCATCCGACCACTGATGCATCGAACGCACCACCAGGGAGACTGCATCGGTCCAATGCCAATGCCATTGCTTCACAGCTTCAAGCATTGGCAGCTGATCAACAAGCATGCCCTGCACCGAAGCAGACAACCCATGGGCTCCCTCAGCCCAGACGCCCATCCAGCGGCAGCGAGCGCTCCAACTCTGCGTTTGGGAGAGTTCGAGCGTGAGCTGCTGCGCGTCAGTGTTCCATTGACTGAACCAATCCCACCCCTCGTGGCCACCTGCCAACTGCCACCGAACGGTCCCCGGTTTTCCTTCGTGCAGTCCGCGAACTCCCCAGTGTTGGGCGCTCCACTGCACGTCCAACCCTCCCCATCGCCAGCGAAGCAGCGAGCCTTGCGCTTGCCGTGTCCATCCCAAAAACCCTATGGGCAAATGGATGCCCACCGACTGGCGCTGGGGACTCAGCGTCAGCCGTCCCTTTTGTGTCCAATACGAAAGCGCAACGTTCTCCACGCCGCCAGCGGACACATCCAGCCGCAGACTGCTCTGCTCTCCCGCCAAGCGGCCTCGCCAGCCGGAATCGCGAGGACGCCACCGCCACAGACCCCAATCGACCTCGGTTTCGGGACGCACCGCCGCCGACCACTGCCAAGCACCGTCAGACTGCAGCGACCAATGACCACCCGGTAAAGAACCTTCTGCTTCCCAACTCCCATCATGGGAAGCCTGCACCGCCAACGGCTGACTGCGCACCTGTACCGACCAGCCTGGATGACTGCCTACAGCTGCAAACGCAAAAACGTAGTTCTGGGGCACTCCATCGCCTGTTCGTTCCAGCGAAATACTCTGCAAGGAACCCGGGACGGTATGTAGCCAGTGTATCTGCGGCTCATCGCCGCCAGTGATCCAAGGCCGCACACCAGGCTGCAACTCGACAAACGATGTACCTGTCCGTACCCAGCGTTCACCTTCTGGCGTGAGCACGCGTTCTGGACCAAGCGCCTCAACATAGACGGTCCCGTGGTCACCAAACGCGCCCCGCCGAAGCTCTATGTTCAGCTCGGCCTTGTGTTCACCCACGGCTGCTCGCAGCCACTCACGCGTACCCCAAGCGAGAAGGCCCCGCACCTTGCCGACCAGCCTCCCGCCACCTCCAGCGTTCACAGTCCAGCCGCCTTTCTGCCTCTCCCAGCGCACCGGACGACCTGCCACCGACCAAGACCCCGGCACCAACTCCACCCCAGCACTCCCGACAACCACCAGCTCTTCATCCGCACTTCCGGGTGGCATAACCAATTCCACCGTCTGAACCTCGCCCACCGCCAACTGCAGCTCCGTGGGAAACCAATGCATGCCTTCTAAGGCCGTCCCCATAGACGCTGCTTCGACCGGCGCTTCGTCGCCCAGCAGCAGTTGGCCTTGCCAGTAAACCTGCGACGAGCTCACGGGCCAAGTGGACCACGCACCGGCTTCCAGCGGCCATGCCTCGCCGTTTTGATGCACAGTGAATTCTTCACCCTCAGCAAGCAGAACCCACGTCTCGTCCTGCTGCCACAGGATAAGGAATGCCTCAGCACTAGCGTGAACTGTCACCTCCGCGGCATACATGCCCGGGCTTTCTCCCGAACCTAGAAAGCCCAGCTCCATGTCCTGCCAGCAGCCATTTTCTCCCGTTGCAGGCTGCTCCAACATTGCGCCAGCCGGCCGCCGCGTCCCGCCAACCCGCCAGACAACACCCCCTATGTCCGCGTGCACACCCAACTGCCAAGGCCCGGTGGAATAGGCCCAAACACGCAGCGGTTGCTCAGCTTCTGTGGCCGCAAAAGGCCCGGCCGGGGGCAGCGCGATCGTTGGCCCGGCTGCAACAGGCTCCCCCCCAACCGCCAGCAGCAAGACAACGAGGCCTACCTCAATCCAAGACCAGCTGCAGCGGCTCAGCAAAGTGATCACTGTGCAGCGCGATGGGCGTGGTTTCGCGCTCTTTTGCTACCGCGATGGTGCGCTGCCGACCGGGGAGGAGGGTTCTAGCGGGGATCTCTGTCTCTGTAATCCGGCCGCTTCGATGGCACAGAAAGGTAACACTGCCCGAAAACGTCTGGTGCACTGGGTTTTCGTTGAAAACAGTCAGTTCGACCGAATCCAAACCCTCGTCCATGGCTTGCACTGCCATCGGGACTGTGGGGCTCGGCAGCCCCAAGAGAAATAACACCGCGGCGCGCGAGCGAAACCCGCCCGCGGCAAAATGGACAAAGGCTACGGGATAGGCGGCCTCCCGCAGCGGTAGCTGCAGACGAAACGGCAGGACGACGCGTTCGCCTGCCTCCAGCGTGACCCTTTCGTCGGGTGCACGCAGCAGATCAGCAGCCCAAGCCGCTGCTGTATGGGTTTCATCAAAGACAATGCGCCCATCCCGGGACTGATCAAAGCGACCCCACGACACCTGCACGGTCACAGCATTCTCGGTGTGGTTGTGCACCGCCACGGGAAACTCCTGCCCAACGACAGCGTTATCTGTGTCAAAGATGACGGGCGAGACAAGCACTCCCGCTGCGGCCCCAATACTCCAAAGCAGAATATGTATGCAGACGACTACAGCTACTCTCACAGCTGCGGCACCACCGTAAAGACCACATCCGTTGTGTATTCACCCGGAGGATCGCCGAATGCGCCTTCCAAGCGGAAATCCACCGTGATTGTGGTGCCGGCCGCGTCGGTGGGTTCCTGGGCTACGGCTAGATCGTGGTTAGTGGACCCCAATTCTTGGTAGTTGCCAAGCCAATCCTGGACATAGAGGCCTGCGAGGAGATCAACCGAATCAGATTCGCTATTGAAGACAGCCAGAGCACCTCCAACAGCCAAATCCCACTCCGTATTCGACCACACGGTCACCTCAACGGAATCCTCCACGCTGTCGCCCGGTGCCAACGGAGGAAACACCAATTCCTCGGGGACGTCCAGCATGAAACCTGACTGCACCTCAAAAC
>SLOG01000170.1 GCA_007132635.1 Limnochordia bacterium | reverse complement strand
GTTTTCGGCTTGGTACGCTAGGATGTTTTGAGCCAACTCCTTACGGCGTTCCGGGTCAGGCTCTACCTGCGCTTCTTCCCACCAGCCTTTGAGTTCTTTCACATGGTCAGGCGGTTCTTCACCCTGCCGGCCATCCGTCTGGAACCATCGCGCCCACTCGACTCCAGCTGTGCGGCTCCAACCAGGGGACATGGGCGTAAACCAATGCGCGTACATGGGGAAAAGGGTGTCGAGCACCTCGCCGCCGGTCCATGTCGTAGCATCCATCATGTTCGCTGGAGCACGCTGTCCTGCTAGTTCACCGGAAATCTGGCGCACTCGCACATCAATGCCGATATTCTCGCGCCACATTTCTGCTAACAGCTCAATGTGTTCGATACGGATCGCCTCGACAGGGAAGGTCTCGATGGTGAACATCAGACGCTCGCCATCGGATCGTCGGCGGAAACCTTCGCCATCTCTATCCGTCAGACCCATCTCGTCTAGCAGTGCATTGGCCGTATCCACGTCAAACTCGATGAAGGCGGACTCAAACTCCGGCTTCCAGTACGAGCTGGTGTCAAACACCGTATACTGCATGGGTCGTCCCTGACCGTAGGCTTTCACTTCGTTGAGCTCGTCACGATCCATAGCATGGGACAGCGCCCGGCGGAACCGGACATCCTGAAAGATCTCCCGTAGGACTGGATCCGGATGCGTTTGGTTCACCTGTACGATTGTAGCGACATTTCCAAAGTCCCAAAGCACCGTGCGGTAATTGCCCTCCTCTTCGAAATTTCGGTACATGGGATAGTTGCCGAGATCTGTATCAAAGCCGGCAAAGTCTACCTCGCCGCTGATGATCTTGGCATCATAGATCTCATCCGCTTCTACAAATTCGTTGTAAATCCGGTCAATATATGGCAGTTGATTGCCTTCTTGATCGGTCTTCCAGTAGTACGGATTTCTCTCGAAAGACCGGTGGGTCGATCGCAGCTCGGTCATCACATAGGCCGTCACAGTCGGGAGATCCGGGTTGAGCGGCAGCCCATAATGGCGATTCCACTTGAAGCCAAACAGCTCATACCAATGGGCAAAGCCTTCCTCCACCACCAAGTCCGCCAGCGCTTCAGCGTCAGCAAAAGCCGGATGGAACTGCGTTAAATAGTGCTTGGGCGTCACCATGTTCCCGGAGTTTGTGGCCATAAAGAGCGTATTTGTGAAGAACGGTTTTGGTGCGACAAACGTGATGAAAAGGGTATAATCATCCAGAGCTTCCATCGTCATCACTTCGCCGCCCGAGCGCCAGTCTCCCCCGACAACGGGAGTTAGGTCTTCGTTCAAGAGGATGTGTTCATACCAAAACATCGAGTCTGCCGTGGAGAAAGGTTCACCGTCCGACCACCGGACACCTCGCCGGAATTGGATGGTCCACTCCCTCATGTCCTCGGAGTATTCCACAGACTTGGCAAAGTGGGGCACAAAATCGCTGCCGTCGGCTGTCGCCTTTAGGATATTCGGCGAAGATACGACTACAGTGTCTTCGTGCCAGCCAGCGGTCCGCAGCGTCCCGCCATAGCGGCCGATCTCAGCTACTTCCACCACGTAGATGTCGTCGGCTTCGGGGAGGCGATCCTCCACTGGCGGAAGCAAACCATCATCTACACGCTCTTGCAGCATCGGGGCTTCGCCGAAGGCGGCGCCACCCAGCGCGAAAGCGAGCACCAGAACGACACCCACAGCGAAAGTCTGCCACGGAATTCTCTTCACACCAGCACCTAACGGATAGTTCATGCAGTATCCTCCTCTTTTTAAACTGCGCGATCCAATCAGCAGAAACGCCAATCGTCTGTCTTTTGGTCTCACCCCCTAGAAGCGACGGATTATGGCGCAGAAAGAAGCCAAACGTCAATTGTTAATTCCTCTTCATACGCAAAAAGTCCTTTCTGTTGTGTTTATTTTATAGACTTGCTTTATTTGGAAAAACAGCTGCGGTCTTGCGCCGCGCGCCAAAGTCGCAGGCATCTCTGGCTGCGGCTTTGGCGCCGGACTGATGGAGTCCTGCTTAGTCTGCGAAGTACATCTGCTCAGCGGCAAAGTGTGAAGCAGAGGCCTGCCCGCTGTGAGCCATGTTGCCGATGTTCGGGGGAACGATCATCGGACACACTACATCGCGAGCTACAATGAAGAACGGAATCTGCTCGTAGATGATCTCGAACAAACGCTCCTCAATGGCCAGCCGTTCCTCTGTTTCTGGGAATGTGACTGCAATCTGCTCATTTAGGCTGTAGATCTCCTTGACCCACTCGGGTGGTTCCTCCCCTTCTTGGCCATCGGAATGATACCACTGGCTCCATAGGCGGCCGTAGCCCGTACGGGAATCCGGCAAGAAATCGTTGTAGATATTCGGCCAACCAATATCATTCATCCAGTCTATCGAACCCAACAGCTCGTTGGCCTGGGCACGCTGACCCACCAGCTCAGCCGAGATCGTCCGCATGGAAGTCTTAATCCCGAGTTCACTGATGTGTTCCACCATGAGTTCGGCTACGGGCACCCAGTCGGCAGCCACCGCCGCCAACTCGATGAAAAGCTCAAAGGAGCTGCCGTCGGGTGCCAAGCGCCACCCGTCACTGTCTCGCTGATCCATGCCCATTTCGTCCAGCAGCGCCTCAGCCTGTTCGGGATCATAGATGCTCGGATTTCGGGGCGAGTCCGTTCCGAAGCCTAGGTAGACGTTGTCTCGGATCTCTTCGCGATCGAGTCCCATGTTGACCGCCTGGCGGAAGCGGACATCACGCACCACACTCCGCCATGTCTCATCTTCATTGGTCAGATTCAGGAACAAGGCTATGGGGGCGTTGTGCTCCACAAGTTCCAGGTTGACCACATAGCCGCCCTGCTCTTGATTCTCCAGCAAGACGGGCACACTGCTGAGGGTAGCAGGCGTTCGCAGGATATTGACTTCTCCCGCAATGATCTTCATGTTGAGCATCTCGGTATCAGTGACCAAGTCTGCCACATAGCGGTCGATATACGGCAGCTGCTGCCCCTCTGTATCTACCTTGAAGTAGTAGGGATTGCGTTCCATGATAATCCGCTCCGACGGCCCTTCTACGCGGATCCAAGGGGAAAGGACCGGGAACCCGATGGCCTTACTGATCGCATTTTCCCACCAGTTGACATCCTTGGCACCAAACAGCAGATGCCACTCGTCATCCAGCTCCTGTTCGTCCAAATACTCCCGCATATCCTCAAGACTGGTATAGTCAATGTGGAAGCGTTGCAGGAAGTGCTTAGGTTTGATGAGTTCGTAGTATCCCCCCCAGTTGCCGCCGATATTGCCCACCATAGGAAAGGCTCCGTAGGATTCGGCAAACACATAGCGGAAGGTGAACTCATCAATGATCTCGAGTTCCATGGGTTCACCATCGGCGCGTCCGCCCGCCCGGTAGCGGTGCGGCACGGCCGGAGTCAGAGTGGGGTTCATCAATACGTCCTCAAAGGCAAAACGGACATCCTCCGTCGTCACGGGGTGGCCGTCCGACCACTTAAGCCCCTCTCGCATGTAGAACGTGTATTCCGTGTAATCCTCGTTGACATCAAAATCTCGGACAATGCTTCCAGTAATAGGCCCTGTCTGGAGGCCGGGGATGTTGAGGATGCGTTCGGTATTTGCATCGCGTATGTCCGAATCATTGTCTGTCATCACGGACACCGACCGCAGGGTCCCACCATAGCGACCCACTGTCCAATCCAAATCCTCATCAGCCACGAGAACGCCCGGTCCCACAACCATAGGAACGTCCGGCAGTCGCTTTTCCACCGGCGGCAGAAGTCCGGCAGTCACCATTTCGGCCAGCTCAGGCGCTTCCGTGTAGGAAGCAGCACCAACGGCAGAGACCAGCAACAACAAAAAAATCAATGAAAATCCGATGGTTCTTTGCATAATTTACCTCCTCAATAGGGAATTTTACGTGCATTTCATGTTTCGTCTTAAGGAGTG
>SLOG01000158.1 GCA_007132635.1 Limnochordia bacterium | reverse complement strand
GCGCCGCGATAACCGCCAGCGGGAAGGCCCATGAAAGTTCAGTACCACCGAAGCGAGCCAAACGAGCCGTGGCCTCAACCATCGGTGTTTGGGCCACGGGGCCCTCGACTTTCAAGGGATAGTTCACCAGGTAACTGGTTAGATGAACCGCAACGTAATTGAGCATTATAGTGATTATCACTTCATGGGCTCCCCGCACCACCTTCAGAAAACCAGCCAAGGCTGCCCACAATCCCCCTGCCGCTGCGGCAGCGACGAGTGCCGCTATGAGGTGCAGACCCCCCGGCAGTGAGAAGGCAAAACCGACATAGGCTGCAGCAACCGCGCCCATTAAGAGCTGTCCCTCTGCCCCGATGTTGATGAGTCCGCAGCGCATGGCGGCCGCTACCGACAACCCGGTAAAAATAAGCGGCATGGACCGCTGCAGCGCTTGAGCAACCCCACCGACACTGCCAAAGGAACCTCGCAGCAAGGCCCCGTAGGCCTGCAGCGGAGAGTAACCCGCGGCCAAAATTACGAACCCGGCTACAATTAAGGCTAGTAACAGGCCGATAAGCGACGTCCGCCAGTTCATGCGCTGATCACCTCTTTCGAGTCCACCAGACGCCCAGCCATGGAGAGGCCGAGATTCTCTTCACTCCAATCCGATCGCTGCCGGCAGGCAACGATGCGGCCCTCAAACAGCACCGCTACCCGGTCACTTAGTTTCATGATCTCATCTAGGTCAGCCGAGATGATCAATATCGCCTTCCCTGCCTGCTTCAGAGCGAAAACATGGTCATGAATGGCTTCGATGGCACCGACGTCGACGCCTCGAGTAGGCTGCGCGATGACTACCACATCCGGATTCTGCGCAAAGACCCGCGCCAGCATGACTTTCTGCTGGTTGCCGCCAGACAGACGATCAATAAGGGTATCCGGCTGAGCACCACGGATGTCGAAATCACGGATTAACCCTTCGGCAAAAGCGCGGATGGCGGGTTGATTCAGTCGATTACCGCCAAACTGGGCGAGTCGATGGTATCCCAAAATGAGGTTTTCGGCTACCGTAAACCCGCTCACCAGACCACCGTCCATCCGGTCCTCTGGGATAAAACCCAAACCTTGCGAGTAGCGCTTCCGTGCCGACTGCCTGGTAACCTCCCGGTCGTTGAGAATCACCGCGCCTCGCTCAGGAACAGCCAAACCTACCAGAACACTCGCTAACTCTCGCTGCCCGTTGCCATCCACGCCTGCCACGCCTAGGATCTCCCCAGCACGCACCTGCAAATCGACATGCCGGAGTCCTATGTCCGCGTGTGCTCGCAGCGACACATCGATCAGCTGCAGTTTGACCGGCTGCGTACTCTCGACTGCAGGAAAGGCATCGAAACGGATGTCGCGGCCGACCATCAATCGGGCCAGTTCTTCCGGTGACGTTTCTTTCGTATCCAACACAGACACCGTTTTTCCCTGCCGGAGAATGGTGACTCGATCCGAAAGGGCCATCGTCTCTTTAAGCTTATGCGTGATGATCACAACCGTCTTACCCGCTTCGCGAAGCCGCCGAAGGTTTTCGAAGAGTTCATCCACTTCAGGCGGCGTCAAGACAGCTGTGGGTTCATCCAAGATGAGGATATCGGCCCCCCAATACAGGGCTTTGAGTATCTCCACCCGCTGGCGTGTGCCCAACGGGAGATCCTCGATGCGAATCCCGGGCTGCATCTTAAAGCCGTACTGCCGCGCTAAAGAGGCCACCTGCCCTTCGATGGTCTTTTTCCGTAAGAACACCTTGGTGGGCTCGTGGCCTAGCACGATATTTTCTGCAACTGTCAGCGGGTTAAACAGCATAAAATGCTGGTGAACCATGGCCAATCCTCGGCGAATAGCGCTGGCCGGCGTCAGCAGTCCCTCCCGGCCTTTCACGACAATCGTCCCCTCGTCAGGACGCAGCATCCCGAAAAGAATCTTCATCAGCGTCGTTTTTCCGGCACCATTTTCTCCCAAAAGGGAGTGGATTTCCCCTTCACGCACGGAGAAATCCACCTGGTCATTGGCTGTAAGGTCACCAAACCTTTTGGTGATGCCTTTCATATCGATGACCGACATACATACACCTCGTTATTCGGAGTGCGCTGCTAAGAATGCATCGACCGTTTCGAGTTCGCGGGGAATCTCCAGCTCACCAGATACGACTCGCTCACGTAAAGCCTCCACCTGGTCAACGATAGAGTCCGGGACCGTGATGTTGGAGCCCTCAAAACTATAGCTAACCGCATCATCGGCAAGGCCGAGATCAAAGACGCCGGACTGCCAGTTTCCATCAATCAAATCCGCAATCTGCTGGAATACTACGTTGTCGAGGCGTCGCACAGCCGAAACTAGGATGTGATCGGGAGCCAAATAGGCCTGCGGGGCGTCCGTCCCGATGGCATAGCGATCTACGTCACGAGCCGCTTGAAAAACGCCAAGCCCTGAGCCGCCAGCCGCCTGGTAAACCATGTTAGCGCCGCGGTCATACATAGCAATGGCCATCTCTTTTGCAGTAGCGGGATCGTTCCAAGCACCCACGTAGTTGGTCAAAACCTGAATGTCGCTGTTGACAAAACGGGCACCTGCGGTGTAGCCCGCAACGAAGGCTCGAATCAGAGGAATGTCCATGCCACCGACAACGCCGATAATATTGCGCCGCACATTGATCTTCGGGAGCGAACTCTCTTGATTCATAAGACCAGCCATAGCGCCAATAAGGAAGGTCTTCTCGTTGTCCTTAAAGGTAATCGACGCCACATTAGGCAGGTCCACAACGGCGTCGATGAGGACGAATTTCTGTTCAGGGAATTCAGCACCTACCTTCTGCAGGGCGTCCGCCTGATCAAAGCCAAGCATCACAATCAAATCGTACTGGCCCGAACTAGCAAAGGCTCGCTGTTGACTCTCGTACTCAGCAATCTCGGTTGGTTCGACATAATCAAAGGTGATGCCAAGCTCGTCTGCTGCCATCTCGACACCGGCGTACCCAGAGTCGTTAAACGAACGGTCTCCCAACCCGCCGGTAGCAAAGATAACACCGACATTTGTCGCTGCGGCTGCTCCGGCGGTTACCGCCAGCAGAATCGCTACAGCCAATACAAGCATCCGTTTCAAGGAAAATCTCATTGTCAATTTCCTCCCTTTTTATCTTCCGTCTCGTTGTCCCAGAGCCGCGTAATCACCTTCGGAATCTCCGTGCGATACGAGTCACACGCACACGTTTTTACCGAATCCGTCTCCATCAGAGTCCGCAGCACTGCGCGGCCGATCTTAGGTGCGCAGTCGCGATAGACGTCATAGATGGAACCGCCTTCCCACTCGCCTACCTGGCCTTCCGCGTGATTGCTGACTATATACACTCCAGCGATACAGGCGCCGATGGCTCGCGCCAGGTACACTTCCGGACTGAGCGTGAGGCCCACAATATCCGCACCCCAGCTTTTCATGCCTCGTATCTCCGCTGCCGACTCGAAACGCGGCCCTTCGGTGACTGCGTACACCGCTCGCCGAAATACGCGTCCATATCCTTCGCCCTGTAACGCCGAATGCAGAGTCTGGCTCAAAGTCGGGCACAGGGGATCCCGCATCCGTATCAGGCGGCCGCGCACAAATTCTGAAGTGCTCGTCTTCTTGAAATCCATGAAGTCTTCAGGAATGACCACATCGCCGACATCCAGGAGGTGGTTAATACCTCCCCCGCTACCTTCTACGACAATTTGACGCACACCAGCTTGCTCGAACACCCAGAAAATCTGCTCCGGTCCTCCATCTGCCATGTCCGGCGAATGCCAGCCATGGAACGGAACGGTCAAGACGCGCTTAGTCTTTCCGTCTAAACAAACTGAACCATCCAACTCCAGCAGTTTCATCGGCACCGTCGTGCCGTATGGAGTCTCGAACTCCAGGCCTTTCTCAACGACTTTGACACCTTCCATGTGACAATCTTCCGGGAAAACACTGGCCCACGTACCAGATCCACCAATGTGAGCCAATTGCGCTTTGGGTATTCCCAATCCACCTGCCTCCTTAGTTTCATTTTTCGCTTCAGTTCCTGTTATAACGCAAACAACCCGGAAGGATTGATCTCGCTGAACACATGAGAAACCAATCCTTCCGGGCTTTTTTCCCCAAGGTGTAGTATGTATACTTGTACCGCTCGGACCAGACACCACTACCGCTGGCATGGCCGGAACCCTAGGCACACTTTCCACACGTAGTCAGGCAGTTTACGGCTGCTTGGTAGAAACTTCCAGACCATATCTCTGGAGCTATACGAGTGATCGCATATGCAATTGTGACCTTGCGTAAATGGTACCATGAGAACGCCGTTGTGTCAATTCACCGGAACACCGGCGCCTACCGCCAGTGTCGATCGATATTCTTGCGAGCCAACTGCACCCAGCGGCCCATACGGGACGGATCGCCGCTTAGCGTGTGGACATCCTTCATAATGATTTCCAGATGTGTGCCGGCTGCCGTCTGCAAGGTATGCCGCAGATCATTCTCGATGGTCCGCTCATCAAAAACTTCGGTGCTGATAAGCGACGGCGCAGGTTTCCGCGAATACACATAGTCCGGACCCAAAGCTTCCGCCATAAAAGCCTCATCACACCAAGGTGAAACAGACACGGCCCGCAGGTTCGGCAGCGTCTTGACATGCCGCCAGCGATTGTGTACCGGCTCACAGCATCCATAGTAGGTCAGGCCGAACAGCGAGCCTATATCGCTCTGATAGGGCAGGATGAACTCTGCAAACATATCTGGCGAGATCCCTACCGTCTCCTGGGACTCGAGTAGAACCCACAGATCCCTCAGTCGCACAGGATTCCCGGGCTCCCAGTCTGGCTGAGGGAGATCAGCTGTAAACCCATAGGAGCCAGACCCAATGTATTCATTACCATTGTTCAGCGTAAGCAAGCCTTCCGTCTCCAGCCACAGGGCGAGCTGACGATGATCATCCCGCAGAAAGGCCATCAGAGCGTGAACACCATCGGGGTTGTCGTACATCTGCAGCATGAAATTCTCCAGCCCCACAAGGAAAATCGCCTCCATGGTCATCCCCATGGTCCAGTTGGGCCATACAGAGCCTCGCAGCTCCACCGGCATAATGCCGGCAAAGATGCCCTCAAGATGGCCTTTCCAAGCAAGGGTCGCTTCGCGGTCAACACTCGGCGTTCGATGATGCAGTTTCGGCAGTTCAGAGTCCAAGTCCTGAATCGCGGGCTGCCAGCGAAAACCAACAGAACGGCCTTGCGCATCGATACCTCGTTCCTTGGCCATCGGCACGCCATAGCCCCCCAAATCCAGCTGCCAGCTGCACCGTATAAACGGGTCGACGACTGTGTCGTCCCCAACGTTCTCATAGTGGTAAATCCGCCCTCGCAGCTGCCGCTCCACATCGCGAGCCCAAGGTTCAACGCATTGCAGGCTGGATTCCGGCAGAAACTCATCGACCACGCCTACAGACTCCAGGAGCACCATAGGACGCTCCGACGCCAAACTCTTCTGTTTCGTCCACAGGCGCCTGCGCTCATCCATTATTAGTTCGGCCGCAATGGCAGCCTGCCTCTCGGCCAAACGACGCAGCACATCGCGATCCGAATCGGAAACCTTCCACTCTGTTTTGGCCATGCTAGCACCCCTTAATATCCATTTGTCCATTCGCTAATAGCTCATGTTCTCTCTAAACACGTCCAACGCAAGACAAAAGGAGTCATAGTCTACATTCGTTGATATGGAGTGGTCCGAACCAAACACCCAGCGCGCCTCCAAATCCTTCATCCCATGTACCAAGCGCAGGACCTCGTGTCGAATGGACTGCCGGTCACCGGACTCCAAAACACGAGCATCCAAACCGCCCACAAAGGCCAACTGCGAACCATGCATCGCTGCAAAACGCAGTACGTCGCAGCCTGCTTTTACCTCCATAGGATTGAGGCCATCGAAACCCGCTTCCACAATTAACGGAAGCGCCTGTTCAATACCACCACAGGAGTGCAGCACCACCGGGAGGCCATAGCCGTGAAAAAACTCGACCAGCTCATGATAATACGGCATGATAAGCTCAGCAAGGATCTGCGGCGAACAGAACAACCCGTTTTTGTAGCCCAGGTCCTCGTACACCCATATTCCATCCGGGAGGCCTGCTTCCTCGAAGAGCACGCGGTAGTGAGACTTGAAGAAATCGGTGTACACGCGGTTGTAGTCGTGTATCCAACCTGGGTCCAACAGGAGGTTCTCGTACATGCCGACATCCCCAAGACTCTGCCGCATGTTCTCCCAGATGAAAAGGTGTCCGTAGAAGGTCCAGAGGTCCTGGCCTCGGCGCTCTGCCAAACGCTCCCGCGTGCCGTCGATATCCAACCGCTGCCGATCTACCTTCAGCAAGTGCGGCCGGTACTTCTCCTCCCATACGGAGCGACTAGTCATGCTGAAATCGATATGTTCAGGGGTACCGGACTTGTGTTTCCAGTACTTCAGGACAGCACCTGCACCATTGCGTCGAGCTGCCCAGCTCTCCGTTTCCTCCACAATCTCCGAAAAACCGGCCAAGGGCAGGCAATCGAACCACCCACCAACATTGATCATATCAAATTGAAAGTGGTCGCCAGGTTTCTGCGGCTGCCCACTCTCATCAACGGGGTATCCCTGGCCCACCCACTTCTGCAGAGTGTCCGCCCACGGACTATCGAATAGACCCATTCGGTCTACCGCAGCGCCCTGCAGCAAGCCATGTATGACATCGACGGCGCGCATCCTTCTGACTCCTTTCTATGTATAGGAAAAAATACTGTGATTTCCTAAGTTAAACTTCGAGGCCTACATCATGTCCAACGAGCCGCTGCTGCGCGGCCACGGCATCGGCTTTGACAACCTCCATGGAAATCTCGTGGAGAGTTTTGAGTTCAGTGAGGACAACACCGAGTTCACCTTCACTCTACGCCGTGGGCTGCGCTGGTCGGATGGCGTCCCGGTCACCACCGCAGACGTAGCATTCGCGATCAACGATGTTATGAAAAACACTGAAATAAACCCGATATTCCCGGGTGCTTTCCGGTCTGGCGGCCGAGCAGACGGTGAGCTTGTGGACTTGGAAGTCGTGGACGACTATACCTTTATCCTGCGATTTGCTGAGCCCTCAGGACAGGTGGCCGCCCAGTTTGCTGGCTGGTGGGGTGGCTACGATGCCCTACTGCGGCCAAAGCACTATCTGCAGCAGTTCCACATTGACTATACGTCGTTGGAGGACATGCGAGAGGCGCTGGATGCTGAAGAGTTGGATGATGAATGGTGGCAGTTGTTCGACGTTAAGAATATCACTGGCCACCACCTGACGCGACGCGCTGCCGTCGACATGCCTGTCCTGCGGCCTTGGATGCGTGTGGAGTCAGCATCGGGTACGATTCGCATGGAACGCAACCCTTACTACCACAAAGTGGACATTGAAGGCAACCAGCTTCCATACATTGACAGCATCTACTCCCACGAGGTCGGAGACACGACCATGGTGGAAATGCGTGCGCTGACGGGCGAATCGGACTGGCTGCGCGGTGCCACATCCCTCAGCAGTATGGAGCTCTACCGCGGCGAGGAAGAACGCGGTGGTTACACGACTCTCGTGCTTGAGCAGCACGTGACGCCTGTGGCCATGACCCTAAACCTGACCTATGAAGACGAAAGCTGGCGCCAAGTGGTCCGCGATCCCCGGTTTCGCCAGGCCCTGAACATGTCCATCGACCGAGAAGAGCTGATCGAGACCGTCTACTTCGGAATTGCCGAATACCCCGTGCTGACTGATCCGACATGGGATCCAGAGCGAGCAGAAGAGCTCTTGGACGAAATGGGTATGGCCGAGAGAGGCAGCGATGGTTTCCGTCTAACGCCCGATGGTGAATCCTTTGAGATCACCATTGAATACTCGGACCTGGCCTCCGACTTTACCCCGGTGGCCGAGCTACTGAAGGAATACTACGAGAGTGTGGGGATCCGAACTGACATCCGCCTGATCAGCGAGGAACTGCGCGCTTTGCGGAACACTGGCAACGAGCTCAAGGCGACCCTCATCTGGCTGCATCCGCCGCTGTGGCGCCGCGGGTTCAACTTCGACTGGGGTCCATGGTTGTGGGGGCCTCTGTGGAATGACTGGTACAACTCCGGTGGTGAGCAGGGAGAAGAGCCTCCCACGGAAGTCCAAGAGTTCCTGGGTCTGTTAGAAGCCGTGAATGAAACCGCTCCCGGCACTCCAGCGGACCAGGCCAACCTGGATGCCGTGTTCGAGTGGATTGGCGAGTTCATTCCCTTCTTCCTACCGATAGACCGAGCTGGTTACCCGCTCCTGGTCTCGGACCAACTGCGAAACGTCCCGCACACTGGCCTGTCCATCGACGCCGAGTATATTGCTGAGCAGTTCTACTTTGTAGAGGAATAGTCGGCAAAGTTATCTCTCCTGGACGGCTGCGGATCGTCTCCCGCCGCAGGGATTCTCAATCGGATGCCGAACCCTTGCATAATGAATCCCACGAAACGGAGTGATAGCTGTGCAGGCATTCCCGCGCACCACAGTTGGAGGACGGTCCTTGTCGCGCATGATCATTGGGACTAACTGGTTTCTCGGCTGGAGTCACCAAACCCCAGCTCGCGATGCCGCCATCAAAGAGAAATTCTCGGATCGCAAGGCTATTGTTGAGATACTCGAAGTTTTCCTAGAAGCAGGCATCGATACGATTATGGGCCCGCTGGCCCAAAACCCCATTTCCCTGGAGGCCATTCAAGATGCAGAGGATAAGACCGGTCAGGGCATGATCCGAGTGGACACCCCGATTATGAACGTCGCCGACACGGAGTCTGCTCGCGACGAATGCCGTGAACTCTTGGATTTGGTGAAGGACGGGCGAGCCGACTTCTGCCTACCTCACCACTCCTCTGTCGAACAGCTTGTGGACAAGGGGCTGCAGACCATACGCCGTTTGGACACATACACCGATATGATCCGTGAGAGGGACATGATCCCTGGACTGTCGGCCCACATGCCCGAAATCGTAACCTATGCCGACGCCATGGACGCCGATGTGGAGACATATATCCAGATCTACAACTCGCTGGGCTTCTTGATGCAGATTGAGGTAGACTGGGTCGCGAAAATAATCCAAGATGCCAAAAAACCGGTGATGACTATCAAACCCATGGCCGCAGGCCGAATCCCGCCGTTTCAGGCATTCCCATTTGTATGGAACACCATCCGCGAGCAGGACATGGTCACGGTCGGTACCATGGCCCGCCGAGAGGCGCAGGAGTGCATCGAGTATTCTCTAGCTTGCTTGGAACGCCGCCCGCCCAACTTATCTGTACGCAGCACCCCTAGTAAACAGAAGGCCTCGCAACACTCATAAACGGTTCAACCCCAAGCACTGGCCCTCATGGTCCAGTGCTTTTTACGTCCGTTAGAGAAAACACTCGCTGCGCATTGGCAAACAACAGATTATAGGCGACACGAAGCGCCTGGTCGATGGACATAACCCCCGATGCGACTTTGTCGGCCAGCACCCTACTGATAGTCTCCTTCGCCAGCTGCAGATGCCCGTAGATGCCGTCTACGAAAATGTAATCCCCACCAAACCCGAGGATCTTATTGAAAGGAACGGCATCCAAGAAGTCATCTAAAGCTTGCCGACTTGCCGCTGGAGAGATGATGTGTGCCCAGCACATGTCGATAGACACGTTGGGGAAGTTTTTCGCAAGCGTACTCACTATACCTTGGTATGGGTAGCCGATATGGAACAGATCGAAGTGGACTTCGGGATAAGCCAGCAAAACAGGGCTGAGATTGGACGGATCACTATTGGAAATGATGTTGCCGTTGCCTTCCTGCAGACCTGTGTGGATTTGGAGGCGTAAAGCTTTCTCGTTCGCTCGTCGGAAAACCCAGTGCATGATGAAATCCTGCAGTGGCGTTTCAAACTGCAGGCCGTCCGGACGACGACCGTGGTTATCCCATTGACGAAGACTCATGGCAAATTCTCGTTTCGCAGTCGTATACGGCACATTCGCATAGAACAAAGTCCGCTGGTAAGCAAGCGCGTTCTTCAGCCCCACCGCCCCACGCTCAAGAATATGCTCCAACTCCTGGTCAAAACCGTCCAGCCAGTCATCCAGACTTTTTATCGGCAGGCCGAAGCGCTGCTGCAGCCAATCTACCATGCTCATTCCCTCGCGAGAACTCCCCACGACATAGGGTGCCGGATGCCAGACGCGGCGGAAGAGCGTTTTGTCACAGTCATCGGGCTCACCCGGCGCGTCCAAAATAGCCATGCGAATGTGGCAGAGCTCGTGCATGACACGGTGAAAATGTCCTTCCTGGCCCTGAGCACTCTGGAAAGCTTCGTTTAACTCTTCTATGGTCTCGCGGCGAATCCCGCTGATCCCGTAAATCCGGCGAACAGACAAATCCAGGGCCCGAGCGTAGCCAGTAATGCGTGACCATTCCCAAAACCGTTCGATGAGCTTCCAGCGTTCTAGAATTGGGCGGGTTGGATCGCAGGCCGCTTCCAGGTCCTGCCTCGGGAGTCCTGCAGACACGAGGTCCGAACTCAGATAGTGCGTGAGGTATTCACCCAAGACATCGCGCTTTTTGTCACGTCGTCTTTCATCCGGAGGCAGGTGCTCATGCGTGTCAATCACAGGCATATCCAAGACAGCAGTCAAAATGTCGTCATATAGGCTGCTCACGACCGACCACCCTTTCATCACAGAGCCAGGAAGGCGTTGGTTTTCTCCGCTTTTCCACGGACGAGGGCACCACCCCACTTCGTTTAACTGGCGTTTTAGGTGAATGAAGTGAACTAGCACTCGTAAAAACCGGGAAAATCAACTGCCTTCCTAGTTGGGTTAGATTCTTGCCAAAACCTTCTCTCAATCGCGTTCAATTCCTGCTTAGACTCTGACTCTTCCACACGCTTGCGAATACAATAACTTTCGAAACCAAGTGTAATCCGGCAGGAGAATATTCTATAGGGTAGAATAGCTAAACAGAACCAAAACATGTGTGTTTTAATTGTGAAAATGCCTTTTTACCTGCACACTTAACACACATCAACAGAAAAGGGGGATAGAAAACACAGTTTTTTTGGTGCTTGCACAATATCTTATAATTTGGAGGGTTACACCTTGCGGAACCAATTGTTTATTACTCTTCTCTTGATGGCCATGCTGAGCATGTCAGCCGGGGCCATGACGTTCAACGAAGCTCCGATGCTGGCAGAAAAAGTGGCATCCGGAGAACTCCCACCAGTTGAAGACCGTCTTCCGGATGATCCATTTGTGGTCGGTCCTGGCGTTCTCATTGTAGAAGAGGACCTGGACTGGGAAGTGGGTACTTACGGCGGCACGCTGCAGACAGCCAACCCGCAGCCCGACTGGCAGCCAGACTTATTCATCATGGCTAACGAGCCTCTGCTCCTGGCACCCGGCATCAGCGCCGAAGGCGTCATGCCCAATATCGTCAGTGAGTTCTCGTCCAATGAAGACAACACAGTGTTTGAGTTCACCCTGCGCACCGGCCTGAAATGGTCGGACGGCGAGCCCGTTTCGACTGAGGATGTCCGCTTTGTCTTTGAAGATGTCTACGGAAACCCGGAGATCACTCCCGTATTCCCGGCGAAATTCCGCAGCGGCGGCGATCCGACAGGCGAACCTGGTGTCGTCGAGATCCTGGATGAACATTCATTCCGGATCACCTTTGGCGAACCCTATGGTGCTTTCATCACGCAGGTCACCATCGCTGGTTGGGCAGGCTACCAAGAACTACTGCTGCCAGCCCATCATCTGAAGCAGTACCACATCAACTACGTCGACGTTGCCGATCTGAAGCCTGAGTTGGAGGCAGAAGAACTCAGTGAAGATGAGTGGTACAACCTGTTCAACCTAGTGCGCATCGGCCATTGGGACATCTTAGCAGCTCGGGCTGCTGGCTTCCCCTCCCTGAATCCTTGGGTGACTGTAGAGGCCCCGGCAGGAATCCTGGCCATGGAGCGCAACCCGTACTATCACAAGGTAGACGTCGAAGGGAATCAACTGCCGTACATCGACCGCCTGGAAAGCTTCGAGGTCAGTGATGTCGATATGTCCACGATGATGGTTATCACTGGCGAGATCGATATTCTCCGGGAAGATACGGCGCTGAACCAAATGCCTCTCTATCGTGAAAACGAAGAGCGCGGCGGTTACCGCACAGTACCTTTGGAGATGCACGTGCACCCGACGTACCTGGCCATCAACTACACGTATGACGACCCGACGTTCCGCTTGGTAACCAACGACCTTCGTTTCCGGCAGGCCGTTAACTATGCCATAGACCGCGATGAGCTCATTGACAGTATCTATTTTGGCCTTGCGACCGAACCGACTTGGATTCCTAGCGAGTACGACTTGGACCGTGCCAATGAGCTGCTGGATGAGATGGGCATGGACCAGCGCGACAGCGAAGGATGGCGCTTAGCTCCTAACGGCGAGACTTTCGATATTCTCATCGAGGTTGCCCAGATGGCACCAGACTTCGTGCCTGTGGCCGAACTCATGACCGAATACCTCCAAGATATCGGCATCAACGCTTCCATGAGGCAGATCGGCATCGAACTGCGCGGCCAGCGCGACCAAGCCAATGAACTGCAAGCCACCATTGGTTGGACACATGGTCCAATCTGGCCATGGGGTAACTTCGACTACCTACCATCATGGGGTTGGGGCCGCAACTGGATTGACTACTTCAACACCGGCGGAACCACGGGTGAGACCTTTGAGGGCGAGTGGATCGATGAGCTGTTCGAAGTTCACCGTCGACTCATTCGGGTGATTCCGGATTCCGAAGAAGGCCAACAGGCGGCACAAGACCTGCGGGACTTCTACTACGAAAACATCCCGCTGTTCTTAACCGCTGAAGAGGTCACCTATCCGATGATCTTTAGTGCTCAGCTGGGTAACGTTCCTCACTCCGGCCAGGCCATTGCGGCAAACTACAGTGGCGAGCAACTGTTCTTCCGAGAAGAGTAATCCGGCTGCTGACATGCAAGACACTAGTAGGAAAGCGGCTGCGGACATAATGTCTGCAGCCTTTTTCTCTGTAAATAACCTCAATTTACCGCATTCGGCTTTTATGCTTGAAAGCAGACGTGGATTTCAGTATTATTGTATACGACAGAACCATCAGACCGGACGTTAGAAACTCATCAAAAGAAGGGAGTTGTTGGTTTGCGATACTTGTTTGCTCTACTACTCTCGCTTTGCATCTTGTTGACTGGGGCTGTCGCTTCGACCGCCACCGTACCGTCGTTTGAGACACGACTTCATCAGCTTCTTGATCGGACTCGGGACGTTGTGGACTACTTGATTTCCCATGATTATCTCATTGAGCGCATCGACGTTGACTTGGTCATGGCCGGCCGCAACTATATATCCTTTCACCAATTCTATGACTTTTACAACCACCAGATCATCGGAATCGGTGAAGCCGGCGTCATTAAGCTGGATGGATACATACTGGATTCCGAAGGAAACTCGTTGGTCTACGATGATGAAGACGATGCCGTCCCTGTCCTCTTGTTTGCTCCAACGACGACAGGCGAACACCGGCTTCAATTCCATTGGGCAGAGACCGCAGACGGCTACCCGGAAGACCATCTAGGCTATGTAGCCATAGTCTATGCACTGCAGCACCGCGAGTAATCACCCCGAATGCAACTAAGGAGGGCATGGGTGTTCTGTGCCCTCCTTAGAAAAACGGAAATGATCTACGCCTTCCAAGAAGGCAGTTGATTTTCTCAATTTTGACGAGGGCCAGTTCACGCCGTTTACCTAAAATGCCAGGTAAACGGCGTGGCGCGATGTCCTCGTCCGTAGTAAAACCGAAAAAATCTACGCCTTCCTAAATGTCAAAAACATTGGGTATCTCGTCTAGCGGCAGAGCATCGGTTTGGAAGTCGAGCAGCTCGATCGTCAGGGTCGCTCCTGCCAGTTCTTCGCCCATTTCATGCCATTCCTGAACATTGTACAGCGACACCATCAGCGGAAGGGGTACACTCTCGTCGATACACATTGTCATGCTGGCACCCATCCAATCCGCAGCATCAAACTCCATGACCCATCCCTCGAATCCTCCAAAGGAGTCCCGTCCCGTGACAAACAAAGCCGGGTCTTCGTCGGGTTCTTCCTCATCGTAAAACGCCCATTCCGAATCCAGAACTATCCCGTGCATCGGAGAATCAAACCACGGGAACCAGAGAGTGCTGCCTATCATCGCCATGGCGTCCTCCGGCATACTCATCATCATGGCAAAAAACACCATCATGAAGACCTCTTCGGGGTCGTAAGGATCTACGCTCACCGAAACGGCAAATTCCTCATCCGCAAAGCCGCCGGTCAGGATAAGGTACAGTTCGTCTTCGCTGGCTTCTTGAGCCAAAATGGCTAGTGTGCCGGTCAGTTCGGCATCGTCTTGCGACCTGTTAAGCGAGTACTCCAAAAGGTACCCAGGCTCAAAGAAGAAAGACTGCCATCCTTCAAACGCTGCGGCGGAACCGACGGATACAGATACGACCAAAACAGCCATCATCAAAATACTCATGCACCTTTTCATGTTCATCCCCCTTAGTTTAAGTATGATCCGGAAGCCAACAGGTTT
>SLOG01000079.1 GCA_007132635.1 Limnochordia bacterium | reverse complement strand
GAGTGCAGGCAGTGCGAGATAAACTGCGGCCTCAGGCTGATCCTGGGCGAGACGGCTGGACTCGGTTTGGTCTACTTCTACTGGGTACGGCGGTGCTTTTGGGAATCCAGGCTCGGCGCAGACCCGTGGAAACGAGAACGATGGCTGACAACCCCTACCGTCGTTAACCTTTCCTTAGAGCGCTCCGGCTGAGCGGTAGATGTCCACTAGTTTTTGGCAAGTGGCCTCGACGCTGTAATCGGCTGCGGTTTTTTGGCTGTTCGCTGCTAGGCTCTGATACAACTCTGCATCTTCGAGAATCTTGGCAGCGTAACGAGCCATTTCTGAGGCATCGGGCGCTGTCAGGTACCCGTTGTGACCGTGAATAACTAGATCGCTGCTTCCGGTTGATCGGACAGCGACTACGGGCAGCCTGCCAGCCATGGCTTCTGCTGTCACTAATCCCTGTGTTTCCGTTTCCGAGGCGAAAAGAAACAAGTCGGCGCTGCAGTAGCACTGAATGACATCTGCCGCGTCCAAAATACCGGTAAAATGAACACGTTCTGCAAACCCGTGGTCCTCAGCTTGCTTTGCCAATATTTCGTGTTCGCGTCCTTCGCCGACGAAGACGAGATGCAGGTCGCGTTCGTGGGGCCGTAGGTTTGCGAAGGCTTCCAGAACGAGTTGGGGGTTTTTCTCATGATTGAGTCGGCCCACGGTCAGTAGAATTCGGCTTTGATCGTCGATGGAAAATCGCTCGTGAAGCCATCTGTTTTCAGCTTGGCTATATTGGCTATATTGGTTGACTTCGATGCCTGAAGGCAGTATGCTTATGGGACCCGGCGCCGCATATAGATCGATGATGAGTTTCTTAATCAGCGGAGTTGGCGCGATAATATGATCACATTTGCGGCAGTAGCGCTGAAGGTAACGCACGCACACCTGTTTGGCAAGCGTCTGAGGAGCGGGGACATAATGCGTGTATTCGTGGTAGAGCGTGTGATGCGTAAATACTAACGGCAGCTCGGTTCTTTTTGCTAGTGTGGCTCCCAAGGATCCAGTCATAAAGGGAGAGTGGGTATGGATCACTTCGATCTCGAGACTGCGGATTAGCTTTTCGGCTTTGATCGTAATCGGGATAGGGATGGAAAAATCGGGAAAAGTGGGAGCGGGGACAGAGTAGAAACGGAAGATCTGGGCGGCTTCGGAATGGATACCGTCGGAGTCGGATTTCCCATAGCCGGGCGCAAATATGTAGACGGTGTGGCCCATCGTCGTCAGTCCGCGAGAAAAGCGCTGAATGGATCGCACCACGCCGCTTACGTACGGTGTGTAGCTGTCAGTGAACATGGCTATTCTCATCAGCTGCTCCTTTTGTTTCCCAATAATCGATTAAACCGCGAAGGGTCTTGAGGGCTGCTTTTGCATCAGTCGTCTGGTTGGATACGACCACTACTCGCGGTTGACTGGGATGCTGATAGCCGAACTCAAATTCGGCGTCTTGTAGAGGTAACAGGATGTAGTGCCCCACATACTGCTGGTAGCGCTCTTCTGTAAGAGTGAAAATGTCGGGAGTCTGTCCGGCCGCTATGAGTATCACGAGTTTTTGGTCCATAAAGCCATACGGGACAGAACTGAGTTCTAAGTATAGTCCAGGATTTTCGCTGTTAAAACTGTCGGCAAAGCGCTCTAGTCCGGCAAACTCCTGCGCTGACGTTTCCGTCAGAAGCACAATGCGTTGGCGGCCTGCAGCCGGATCTGGCAGATTCGGCTGCAGAGCAAAAACAGCTGCCGCAAGAAAGATAAATAGAGTACCTAGTACCACCCAAGCGCGTGGGACACCTGGAGGGGGACCATCGGGCTTAAGAATTCGATCCGACTCCAGCGATGAGAGTTGGGCGCAGCCGTGCCGGGCACAGCCGCCGTTGTTAGTCCAGCAGTCCTTGTGATGAACTGCTCGACAACGAGGACATTGAACAAACAGCGTGTCGCCGCCCAATTCGCTGCTGCACTGCTGGCAGGTTTCGCTGCGAAAGGCAGACTCTGAGGCGGTGGTATGAACGCGTTCCTCCACATGGTCACCTTCCTGTCCTGAACTGCACGTTTGATTCATCTATAAAGATATCACATTATCCAGCCTGTGCCAACATTGGTACCCGCGATGGAGGGGAAAAGGGTGAAAGAGGTCGAAATATATACAGATGGAGCCTGCTCAGGCAACCCCGGCCCTGGGGGTTGGGGAGCTGTGCTTCGTTATGGAGATAAAGAATCGGAGTTATCCGGTTATGATCCTGCTGCCACAAATCAACGAATGGAGCTCACAGCTGCTATCAAAGCTCTTGGGCAGCTGAAAGAACCGTGCCGTGTGAAGCTGTACACCGACAGTGCATACTTGGCTAACGCATTTAGACAGCGTTGGTTGGACAGCTGGCAGCGTAACGGATGGATGAACTCAAAACGAGAGCCGGTGAGCAACCGGGATTTGTGGGAGAAGCTTCTAGAGCTGGCTCGGTATCATGACGTTCAGTGGGTCAAGGTAAAAGGCCATAGTGATAATAGGTACAACAATCAATGTGATGCACTGGCTCGCCGTGCTATCCAACAGCGAGGGGAATAGGCGATTGCAGTTTAACCATTCGGAGATTTTTTCGGAGTTTGCTCACTTGACATCGTTCGAAGGATTCATCGGGGCGTGCTTGGAACTTAAAGAAAACATGTTGTTTTATGACCGTGATCTGGTCCTGTCCGCCTTTGGATCCACGGTCGAGTTTTGGTCTTTGGCAGCGCTGTTTGCGGCTAGTTTGGCCGGCGACGCTGCTGCGGAAGAGATGGAAACACGATTAGGGGAGCAGCTCGAACAGTTTCTGGCCTCCCTATCCATTTCTGATGGGCCTCTGGATATCCAGGATCTGGCGGCACGCTTTGTTCAAAACAGCGGGTGGGTGGCTGCGGAGCGCTATCCTGTCTATGTATCGGTTATGCGCTGTTATCGAGCAGACGGGTATCACCAAGCTCCCTCGGTGGATGCGCTGCTGCGTCGAGCGAATCAGCAAGCGGCGGCAGAGAATTGGGCCGGGACCGTGAAGACGTTAGGGATGGTAGGCGCAAAGCTGCTGCAGGGAGAGAAGGTGCGTCCGTTTTGGTTCCGCATCTGTTCACCTCGACTGAAGTTGTGGCTGTCTGGCCTTCACACCATCGTCAGCAACTGGTCAGTTACATCATACTTTGCCTATCCGCTTAGTACGGTGCATACAGAGCGTCAGAAACGGGAAAAGGTTGGCGGCAGCCTGGTTGTGGATTTGACCGCCTTCCGCAATCTCCGCACCAGTAGTGTTCAGGGGTTTACGGACCAGCGAGTCCAGCTGAACCCAGATGACGATGATCTCTTATTGGCCCTGCTCTTGGAGACCTCCGAAGCAGCCCCGGGTGAGGCTTCCGACAGCCGATGTGATCTGATATCCGTATTAGCGGCGATCGTTGAATCAGGCCATCTGGAAAACCAGCTCCGCTCTGTTCACGTTGAGCGGGCACTGCATACGCTTACGAGTTGGCAGTGCCGCGAGGCCGCTGACGCAGTGTTGGTTCTCCTTCAGAACTGCGATTTTGCGGATCCGCTTTTCGAACAGGGGCTGGAGGCCATCCGCGTACTAGGCTATCGAGCTGTCAAAGCTGTCCGGAAGCGGCTACGCAATGGAGACCTGGGTACTTTACAGATACCGTTGGCTGAAGCACTGAGCCGGTCGGCTAAGAGCCGGCGAGTCTTCGGACTGCTTGTAGAGATGTTTGACAAGGCGGAGTGGGGCTCAGGAAAAGAGTGGTTGGGGTCTTTCCTTCTTGTCTATGGTGCGGATGAGGCAAAAAAGGTAGTAGAAGGGTCTCTGGGCAGGCTTGACCCTTCAGAACAGGTTCTTTACAATCGTATCCTAAAAGGCTGTTGATTTTCGCGACTTCGACGAGTACACGGAAAAAGCCAACGCCTTTCAAAACCTGCTTGCTTGATGGGAGGTACTGAGGTGGCCCTGCGATCCAAACTATTCTGCCTGGCCCTTTTAGTTTCGGTGTTGT
>SLOG01000140.1 GCA_007132635.1 Limnochordia bacterium | reverse complement strand
GTAATCGGTGTACTGCCGGACACTCTCAAGCTGCAGCAACCGCGCGGCACCAATAAGCCGCTTCGGATTGCTGTCCACAAGGGCTGTTATCTCGACTTCATCCACAAACAGCGAGGACAGGAGCTTGCCATATGCCCCTGTACCTCGCTGACCCATACCGATAATCGCTGCTTTCTGCCTGTCTGCCACTGCGATTCCTCCTCAAGAATAAGGACACGCGTGTAGATGACCTTCCGTTGTCTCCTCAAGACCTGGTTCCTCCTGCTCACTGAAGCAGAACCGCAGCCCAGAGTCAACAGTCTCAACTCTCTGCAGTGCTTTCAGCATGGCCGGTTTCGTTTCCCTGACTACGCCTTCGATGCCCTGACGCACCGAGCGCTCGTCGCCAGCCATATTGACGAAAAGGTCTCGCCCCTGCAGGTGGTATCCTGTTATATTCTCGAAAAAACCCGTGTCTCCCTGCTTCTCATACCTCCACTGCTGCTCCTGAAGCTGCAGCTGCTGCCGCAGATCGCGTCCCTCCCAACCGCATTTGGGTGTCGCCAGCGGGCAGCGAGGATGAAACCGGCAGCCGTTGGCTTGGTACGAAGCGTCGGCAATATCTCCTTTGACATCGACCTTTTTGCGACTGTCACCGATGCGCGGCACTGCGTCAATCAGCATCCTTGTATAGGGATGGCGCGGCTCGGTAATCACCTGCTCCGTTGGTCCCATCTCCATGATGCGTCCCAAGTAAATAATGGCTGTTCGGTCGCAGATATAGCGAATCGTGGCCAGATCATGGGATACATAGATGATGGAGACCTGGAGCTCTTCTTTAAACCGCTTTAACAAGTTGAGAATCCCGGCGCGAATGGAGACATCCAGCATGGAGACAGGTTCGTCAGCGACGATAAACTCAGGATCCAAGACAATCGCTCTGGCTAGCGCAATACGTTGCCGCTGCCCACCACTCAGCTGGTGAGGAAACTTCGCTAGCATTTCGTTGGTCGGCTCTAAGCCGGCGCGTTTCAAGGCCCGTTCAACCGTCCCAATTCGATCCAGCACGTTGCCGACGCCATGGATCTTCAGCGGTTCATTGACGGTGTCAAAGACTGTAAACCTTGGATTTAAGGTCTCGTACGGATCTTGAAACACCATCTGGAAATTGCGGCGAAACGCCGCCAGTTTGGCACCCCGCAGAGACTCCGTGTCTTCCCCCTCGTACAGGATGCGCCCAGCGCTTTTTGTCTGCAAGCGACAGAGAATCTCCGCCAACGTACTCTTACCCGAACCGCTCTCGCCAGCCAAGCCAAGGATTTCGCCGCTGCGAACCTCCAACGAGACCCCATCTAGGGCTTTGAGGATTCGCGGCGGCCGACGCCGGACCCGATCCCACAACGGCTGTTTTAGTCGAAAGTAGCGATGCAAACCATTCACCTGCAGCACCGAACGATCTTCGTGCTGAGGTGACCCCTTCCCCGCGGGTTGAGGCCCCGAAGCACCCGATTCCCCCGGACGCCAGGTCTCAGCTAGGGCCGAACGGCTGCGAAATGCGTCGCGTTCTTCGGGAAAATGGCACGCGATCACACGGCCGGATCCCACGTCCTGCAGAGGAGGATCTTCACGGCAGACTGACTTCGCAAACGGACACCGCTGTTGGAAACGGCACCCTGGTGGCGGATTTCTGAGATCGGGCGGCGCCCCCGGAATGGACACCAGCTCCCCCACCGCCTCAGCCAGGGAAGGAAATGCGTTTCCCAGCCCCATCGTATAGGGGTGGGCCGGGTTTCGGAGCACATCCTTGGTAGCACCGTACTCCATGACCTTGCCGCCGTACATCACGACCACCTTGTCGCAGATTTCCGATACGACAGAGATATCGTGGGTTACCATAACCATGGAGTTGTTAAGCTGTCCCTGGATCTTCTCCAGCTGGGCCAGAATGCCATCCTGCACCACCACGTCCAAAGCGGTCGTCGGCTCATCGGCAATGATTAGACTCGGCTCCAATACCAGGGCCATTGCGATGGCCACCCGCTGCTTCATGCCACCGCTAAGCTCGTGAGGGTAGGCCTGCAGACGGCTCTGTTCCAGCCCCACGAGATTGAAGCACTCTTTGGCGCGATCCAAAGCCTCACGCTTCGAGACACTACGGTGAATGTGGATCGCCTCCACCATCTGGCTCCCCACATTGTAAACGGGGTCCAGAGCGTTCATTGCACTCTGCGGGATAAGGCTGATCTCCTCCCACCGCAGTCGATTTAGATCACGTTCAGACATCTGCAGAATATCTCTGTCCTGAAACAGAATCTCGCCGCCGTGGTAACTGACATTACCCTGCAGCAACCGCATAAGTGCCTTGGCAATAGTCGTCTTGCCGCAGCCACTTTCGCCCACTAGACCTAGATTCTCACCCTTCTGGAGCGAGAAAGATACGCCATCGACAGCCCGGACATACCCGCGCTTTGTGGTGTAGTAGACCTGCAAATCTCGGACTTCAAGCATCGTCAATCTCCCCCTCCAAGCGCGGATTGGTCAGTACCTCAAGCACGCGGGCGATGAAAAACACCGACACGACTGTAATCATGATCAGAAAACCCGGAGGCACTATCCACCACCACGCAGTCCGCCAAGCACCAGACAGGCGCGCTGCGTGCAGAATCGTCCCCCAGCTGTAGACTCGCGGTGGCCCGAGACCCAAGAAACTCAGCGTGGCCTCGGCAGTAATCGCACCGCCCATGGCAACAGCCAACTGCAGAAATGCGAGAGGCAGGATGTTAGGCGCGATATGGACATAGAGAATGCGCATGTGGCTGGCTCCCGCTACCTTCGCAGCTTTAATGAACGGCCGCTCCGAAATGGACAAGACCTGCGACCGGATGATCCGCGCGTTGCTCCGCCAAGCCAAGAAGCTGATGGCAAAGATAACCGTGAGGACACTGGGTCGAAAAAGCATAACCAAGATCATTGCGAAGGGTTCGAAAGGAAGCCCGTACATGACATCCACAATTCGCATCAGCAGGTTGTCAACTCGTCCTTTGAAGTAGCCTGCCCACAGGCCAAAGTTCACTCCAACCAAATTCACGATCAGGGCAGTGATGAACCCGATAAGCAGAGCCGTCCGGGTCCCATAGACGGTCTGGCTGAAGATATCGCGCCCAAGGTGGGTGGTCCCGAAAAGGTGATCGCCGGAGGGTCTTGCCAGACGGTTGATGTACGGATCGGCTCCGACTGCCGCCAGCCGGCCGTCCATGCCGTCGAGGGCCTTGAACGTCTGCCCGAAGGGGTTAGGAATATGCTCCCATTGTCCATCACTATAGGCCATGGTAATAGCATTCTGACCGACAGCCGTTATCGACTCGGCATCAACGAAACTGACACCGGTTATATCCCGCGACTCGGGCCCATGCGCCTGCTGCCACTGGCCATCGCGATAGTGAAACGTTGTACCCCGCTCGCCCACGGCCACCGCCGTGTCGCTGTCGAAGATGTCAACCCCGTAGAAGCTTCGGAAAGCGCCGACCTGTTCAGGAGTGAAACTCCCGTCGGACCAGCGGAACAGCGCCCCACGCGTACCAGCCACTAACCCAAAATCCTCACTGTACAGTGCTACGTCGCGTAAGTCCACGGGCGCCGGCGCTGGCAGCACCTCCCACTGGGTGCCGTCCCAGTGCAGAATGGTCCCCGCTTCACCAACGGCGAGTCCAGACGAATCATGCAGAAACTCAACAGCATGGAGGGTTTGCGAAACGCCTGTATCAACATCGTTCCACTCACCGTCGCGAAAGTGCCACAGGACACCTTGGTCGCCGACGACCGCGCCGTGATCAGGACTGGAGAAACTGATGCCTCGCAGATGCGGCCGTTCGCCTGCAGCCATCGGAAGATGGTCTGTCATAGCATGCCACTCATCAGCAAAAAAGCCGACCACGCCATCGTTTCCCGCAGCATAAATCCGGTCCTGCCTTACATCAACGGCATTGAAGACGTGTCCTTGGATGTCCACAGCTCGACGCCACGCGCCGTCATAGACATAGATAACCCCCTCTGCCCGCGTATTCATCTCGTGGGG
>SLOG01000287.1 GCA_007132635.1 Limnochordia bacterium | reverse complement strand
AATATCGGTGCGTTTAGGCATGTTTGGGCCTCCTCTGTTCCATCAGGGAAAAGAACCCGTCAAAGAGGTGTTTGGTGTCCTCTGGTCCTGGCGAGGACTCCGGGTGGTATTGAAAACTGTGAATGGGCAGCGAAGGATGGTGAAAGCCTTCGACTGTTTCGTCGTTGACATTGATGTGAGTAAGCTCCAACTCCGTCGTCGCCAGTGATTCGGTTGTGATGACGTAGCCATGGTTCTGTGAAGTGATACGGACCGTGCTGTTTCGCAGGTCCTTCACAGGGTGGTTGCCGCCTCGGTGGCCGAATTTCATTTTTTCTACGGCCGCGCCGAAGGCCAGAGCCAAGAGCTGATGACCCAAACAAATACCCAGTATAGGTAGCTTTCCCGTCAGTTGCTGTAGGCTCGCAACTGATTCTGGTATGCTTCGGGGATCCCCCGGGCCATTGCTCAAAACAAGCCCGTCGGGTTGGTGCCTCAGGATGTCTGCTGCTGACGCGTTGTAAGGTACCACGATGACCTCTGCGCTGCGGGATAAAAGGTCGCGCAGAATCCCGTGCTTGCAGCCGTAGTCGATGACGACGACTCGCAAGCCGCGTCCCGGGCAGAAGAATGGTTCTTTCGTGGATACAATGGACACTTGGTCGGTGGGAAGAGGAACTGCGCGCAGCCGTGCGGCGACAGCTGCAGGGTCTTGGGCAGCACTGCACATAGCTCCCCGCATGGTGCCGTGCTGACGCAGGATGCGGGTTAACCGGCGGGTGTCGATGCCCTGAATGCCAGGGATTTCGTGCTCCTGCAGTAAATCGTCAAGGGTGCGGCGGCTGCGGAAATTGCTGGGAGCAGAACAGGCTTCTTTGACGATGATACCACTTGCCGCAGGGTGAATCGACTCGAAGTCATCCCGACTGATGCCGTAGTTGCCCACCAAAGGGTACGTGAATGTGATAATCTGACGACAGTAGGAGGGGTCTGAGAGCACTTCCTGATACCCCGTCATGCTTGTAGTAAAAACAACCTCTCCCGTGCTGTCTTTTTCAGCGCCAAATGCCTGACCGAGAAAAACGCTGCCGTCTTCAAGTACTAACTGCCTCTGCATGGTGTCCCCCGTTTCCAAAAGACTTTTCGCGATGCTAAACAAAAAGCGCACCTCAAAAGGTGCGCACGGATCCCAGTGCCAATTCACACCCTTTTAAGTCTCTCAGTACTTAATTAAAGGTCGATTAATTGGAGATGTAAGGTATCATCATTATCTCCGTAATTATGTCAAAGCCGACGGAAGCTGTCAAGCAGAAATTTCCGGTATCCATTTGCGCGCCTCTGTTGTATAATTATAGGAAAACCTTTGACTGACGAGGAGGACCATGTGATGCGCAGTAAGATTCTGGAACTCATGGAGAGGAACAATCATCTAACACCAGCGGAAATAGCCGTCATGATTGGCGTAAGCGAGGAAAACGTGGAAGCGGAGATTGCGGCCATGGAAGAGGATAAGACAATCTTAGGCTATCACACGCTGATAAACTGGGAAAAAACGGATCGCGAACTGGTGACAGCTCTTATTGAGGTGAAAGTGACACCCCAGCGCGGCCTCGGGTTTGATAAAATCGCCGAACGGATCTACCAGTATCCGGACGTCAAATCGGTATATCTCATGTCCGGAGCGTTCGATCTCGTGGTAGAGATGGAAGGCAAAACCATGAAAGATGTCGCGTTTTTTGTATCGCAGAAACTGGCGCCGATGGACTCCGTTCTCAGTACAGCTACCCATTTCGTGCTAAAGAAATACAAGCAGAATGGCTTTGTATTCGAAGATCATCATAAAGACGAAAGGGAGGCGATCTGGCTTTGATAGAATCTTTACTGACGCAGCGAGTTGAAACTTTGAAGCCGTCGGGGATCCGAAAATTCTTTGATCTCGTTAGCCAGATGGAAGATGTGATATCCCTCGGTGTCGGCGAACCCGACTTTTTAACTCCCTGGCATGTGCGGGAAGAAGCCATCTACGCGTTGGAAAAAGGCCGCACTACATACACGTCTAACGCGGGTCTACTAGAACTTCGTCAGGCGATCGCGAAATATCTCCATAACCAGTACTCACTGCAGTATTCGCCCGATGACGAGATTCTGGTCACAGTAGGAGCGAGCGAAGCCATTGATCTAGCTATTCGATGTGTTGTTGAGCCTGGGGACGAGGTTTTGATCCCAGAACCGTCTTATGTATCTTACAGTCCGTGTGTACACATAGCGGCCGGTAAACCTGTTCCCATACCGACAACGGACGAGACGGAATTCCGGCTGACGCCCCAGGAAGTCGCCGACTGCATTACGGATCGGACTAAGGCCATCATCATTCCGTATCCCAATAACCCTACGGGTGCTATCATGGAGCGTCACGATTTGGAGGGCTTGGTCGCCGTATTGGCGAAACACGATATCTTGGTTATCAGTGACGAGATCTACAGTGAACTTACCTATGGGTCACAGCATGTCTCCATTGCGTCGTTTCCAGAGATGTCCAATAAGACGCTGGTCATCAATGGTTTTTCGAAAGCGTTTGCGATGACAGGCTGGCGGTTGGGCTATGCTGCCGGGCCAGCGCCGCTTATCGGTGCCATGACTCGTATTCACCAGTACAGCATCATGTGCACACCCACAGTCAGTCAGTACGCTGCCCTGCAGGCCCTTGAGCATGGATTGGACGATGTGGTCAGCATGCGTGAGGAATATGACCGAAGGCGGCGTTTTATGGTCCACGGCTTCTGGAGCATAGGTCTTGCCTGTTTCGTGCCGTAGGGAGCGTTTTTTGTCTTCCCCTGCATTGACTCTCTGGGTATGACAGCGGTAGAATTTTGTGATCGCCTTCTCAAAGAGCAGAAAGTTGCTGTTGTACCGGGTACAGCCTTTGGCACCAGCGGCGAGGGACATGTTCGCTGCTCGTATGCGTATTCGCTGGCAGCCCTGAAGGAAGCGCTGGCGCGGATCGAGGCCTTTGTCCGGGATCACCAATAGAAGGTGGTGGTGCACCATGCGGCTGCACTCTGCGGAGATAATCACGGAGTTTTTAAGGCAGCTGTCGGCCTCTGGACCGGTGCTTCTGGTCGGAATAGACGGGCCTGGAGGGTCGGGGAAAAGTACGGTTGCAGAACAGGTCGCTCAGGCCGTGGGTGCTGCAGTTGTACGCGTGGATGATTTCTATCGTCCCAGCGATCAGCGGTGGTACGGTTCGGATGCAGACAGACCGATCGGTGCCGACTTCGACTTGCAGAGGCTGCGAGTACAAGTCCTGATTCCGCTGACGGCAGGATCGCCTGCAGCGTACCAGCGCTACGATTGGGGTCGTGATGCTTTGGCGGAAACCCACACAGTGGAGCCGAGAGGTATCGTTATTGTTGAGGGAATCTACGCCCTACACAAAGAGCTGAGAGACTACTACCATACCTCGATATGGGTGGAGTGCCCTCGCAGTCTGCGTTGGGCTCGGGGTCTGGCCCGCGATGGCGCGGAGGCAGCCGAGCAATGGGAGCAGTGGATGCGGGATGAAGACCGGTACATGATCGAGCAGAGACCCCAAGAAGCAGCCCAGCTGGTCGTCTCCGGCTGTAGCTGATGGAATCACGACCTGGAGGTGGACGAACAGTTGGGGATCAAGACAGCAAAGTTTGGCGGAACCTCCTTGTGTGGCTCCGAACAGTTTCGCAAGGTGCGGGCTATCGTGGAAGCCGACCCCGAACGCCGGTATGTTATCCCGTCAGCACCCGGGAAACGCTGTCTGTCGGACAGCAAAGTGACGGATCTGCTGTACATCTGCCACGCGATGATTCAGCAGTCACTTCCCTTTCAGGACGTGTTTGCCGTTATCGGCCAGCGGTTTCGCGAAATCGCCGAGCAGCTGGGGCTCACTATCGATGTGCAGTCCTTTCTCGACCGAATCGCTGGTGACATGCAGGCCGGTGCTTCATTGGCCTATGTGGCGAGCCGAGGCGAATACCTAAGTGGCCGGATTTTGGCCGACTATCTGGGTTGTGAGTTTATCGACGCAGCGGAGATTATAAAGTTT
>SLOG01000113.1 GCA_007132635.1 Limnochordia bacterium | reverse complement strand
GTTCATTAGTAGAATTAAAAAAAACAAAAGCAAACCGATAATAATCGGCTCAAGCCTGGTCTGCGACTGTGCGGAAAAACACGGATTAGCCACTATTTATATCTATTCCGAATCAAGTATAAAGGATGCGTTTTCCAGGGCAGTTGAACTTCACAAAAGCATTATGCTTGAAAAAACTCAGAAAAAGCTTTTAAATACTATTATCGATTACACATACAGTGGAATTATAGCTATAAATAAAGATAAAATGATAACAGTTTGTAACCCGGCAGCAAAAAAAAGCCTGAGACTTTCCAAGGATAATGTCATAAATCGCCCTGTCGATAAAGTAGTGCCCAATAGCAAGTTAAGCAGGGTCCTCCAAACAGGTGAAATGGAGTTAAACAAAATTCAACATATTGGTGAAGATCAAACCATTTTAACTAATCGAATCCCCATCAAGGTGGACGACAAAATATTTGGTGCAGTTGCTACATTCCAGGACATTAAAGACGTGCAAAAAGCTGAACAGCAAATCAGAAAACAGCTAGCCCAGAAGCGGCTAACTGCAAAGTATAGTTTTAATGATATTGTCGGCAACTCAAAGGTAATCAATAAAACAACGGAAATTGCCAGGGTATATGCAGCGCCTGATCAAACCGTTTTACTGTATGGAGAGACAGGCACGGGAAAAGAGCTATTTGCTCAATCTATTCATAATAGCAGCAAACGCAAAAAAATGCCTTTCGTCGCTATTAATTGTGCTGCTTTACCTGAATCATTGCTAGAAAGTGAACTTTTCGGATACGAAGAGGGTACCTTTACAGGGGCGCAAAAAGGAGGAAAAGCCGGCTTTTTTGAACTGGCACACGGTGGAACAATTTTTTTGGACGAAATATCAGAAATTCCCTTAAAAGTGCAGGTTCACTTATTAAGATTCCTCCAGGAAAAAGAAATTCTAAGGGTGGGCGGAAGAAAAATAATCCCTGTGAATGCAAGGGTAATTGCCGCAACTAATAGGAATTTATGGAGTAAGGTGGAAAAAGGTTTATTCAGAGAAGATTTATTTTATCGTATTAACGTATTATATATTGAAATCCCCCCGTTACGACAACGTAAGGAAGATATTCCTCTTCTTGTTAAACATATTACAAATTCTTATTGCCCCGATTTTTATGAAAAATATCATGATTCCTGGCAGGAACTGATCGATTCCTTCGGGGACTATTCATGGCCTGGAAACATTCGCGAACTGGAAAACATAATAAATAGATGCTGCATAATTTTTGATAACAAAAAGAACTTAAAAGAAGAACATTCCATTCTGCTTAATGCCGGCCCCCCACCCCCAGGTAACGGGAAACAAACTGATGTTATTGATTTATATAATAATTACAACGAAGAATACTCTAAAATAGTTGATACTCTTAACCAGGTCGAATGGAACCGGGAAAAAGCAGCAAGAAAGCTGGGGATGAGTAGAACTACCCTTTGGAGAAAAATAAAACAGTACGAGCACAAATAGAAACTGTTGCTTAAATTATAAACTCAAAAAGAATTGAATCACTGTTAAGTATCTCATGCTGTATATTACACTCTTCCATATTTTTAATAATATTTTTAAAATCGGCAGGGTCTTTAAGCTCAATACCCACTAATGCGGGTCCCTTTTCCTTGCTGGTCTTCTTAATGTATTCAAACCTTGTTATATCATCATCAGGGCCAAGCACATCCAGAAACTCTTTTAAGGTTCCAGCTCTCTGGGCAAAGTTAACTATCATGTAATGTTTAAGGCCTTCATAGATAAGCGATCTTTCTTTAACTTCCGGAAGCCTTTCAAAATCGAAATTGCCACCGCTTAAAATACAGACAACCGTTTTCCCTTTAATATCTTTCTTTAAATCATTTAATAAATCAACCGACATGGCGCCCGCAGGCTCCGTGACTATGCCATTTTCATATAACAGATCGAGCATTGTTGTGCAAACTCTACCTTCAGGCACCGTCCTGACTTCACAACCATATTTTTTGATTATTTCAAAATTGAGCTTGCCAACACTTTTCAGGGCTGCCCCATCAACAAAGCTGTCAATTTCATCAAGGGTTACTACTTCGCCCTGCTCGAGAGACTTTACCATTGATGGAGCGCCTTCAGGCTCAACACCGATTATTATTGTTTCCGGACTCATTGCTTTAAAATACAAACTAATCCCGGAAATCAAGCCACCGCCTCCCACTGGAACAATAAGATAATCGATATGAGATTGGCAATCTGATAAGATTTCCATACCTACAGTACCCTGGCCTGCTATCACTGCCGGATCATCAAAGGGGTGAACAAAGGTGATATCGTTTTCTTCTGAATACTTAAATGCTTCATTATAAGCATCGTCGAAAGTATCTCCAATCATCTTAATCACTATAAACTCTCCGCCAAAACTTTTAACCTTGTGTAATTTCTGTAAAGGAGTTGTTGTTGGCATAAAAACAACTCCTTTTACTCTGTAATGATTGCAAGACATAGCAAAACCCTGGGCATGATTTCCAGAGCTAGCACAAACGAAACCATTTTTGTTGTCTGCCAGACTTCTTGAGATAAAGTTATAGGCGCCTCTTATCTTATAAGATCTAACCGGTGATAAATCTTCCCGTTTAATTAATACACGGGCATCATACTTCTCCGATAAGTAATCGTTAAACTCAAGCGGAGTAGACTTGATTATGTCATTATTATTCTGTTTGGCCCTTACAATAGATTCAAGAGTTACCCCTAGCATAGGACGATCTCACTCCCTGTTTCATAGTATAATAGTTTAACTTATTATGGCTGAAATAATACCACTAAATCTTAGAGTAAATCAAGTGCGTTATCGGTGAAAAACGCTGAAATCTGCTTCTTTTAAGGGCTTATTTGTGTTAATCTTGGTTAACCTGCTATGCTAACTGTAAAAGTCTGGTTATAGTACAAAGGCAATTATTACACGTTCCATATCAAATATGTGGACTACTATCTGGCCTGCTTGCGAAAGAACAATTAATCGTAACACTATCGCCAGGCATGGCACCGGCAGCCAGGCCAGACCTGATATCTTTCTATGAAAAGGTAGTTCATTTGGTTTTTCCACAATCCTTTGTATATTTGTAAAGCGTCGGCCTAGCTCACACCACATCAAGAGTCGCCTTCCTTCAGCCGCCGGTAAAGTGTCGCCTTCGAAACCCCGGTCAGTTCAGTTATCTCTGCTACACTATATTCTTTCGAATCATAAAGCTTCAAGGCCTTCTCCACGGCTTTTCCATCCACCCTGGGCCGGCCACCGACTCGACCCCTTTTGCGGGCTGCCTGCAGGCCGGCCTGGGTTCTTTCCACGATCAGCTCCCGCTCCATCTCGGCCAGGACAGCCAACATCCGGAACATGGCCTTGCCGATGGCGCTGGTGGTGTCGATTTGGTCCTTCAGGGAAACAAACTCTACTCCACGCCCCTGCAGCTCTTCAGTGAGGCCCAGCAGCTTGAAAGTGGAGCGGCCCAGGCGATCGAGCTTGTAGACCACCAGGGTATCTCCTTCTCTTAAATTTTCAACGAGGCGGTCAAGCTCCGGTCTTTCTTTGCTGCCATTGCCGCTGACCTTTTCAGTGATAATCTTGTCACAACCGGCAGTGGCCAGGGCATCGAGCTGGGCCTCCAGGTTCTGATCTTTGGTCGAAACACGGGCATAGCCAAACTTCATTGGAGCTTCCCCCTTTCTAATGCTTGCATAGTATCACAATGGTAAGGTTAGTGCAACTTTGAATTGATAATATATTTTGATACTGTTTTTAGAGGTAAAAAGCCTATTACTAGATCGAAGTTTTCACTGTCTCAATAATTATCGTTTATGAAACTGAAAAGAAATGTGGCTTTGGCCATAAAATATAGGCAAAGATTACTCACGTTTAGACAACATGGGTAACATATGCTGCATTAATGCCCGCTTTGTTTGCTAAAGATGCTATTTGTTCTGCACCCGGTAAAGTTTAATGAACATGTACGCAGGGCAAACATAATAAGGGCGGTTATCGTAAGTTGCCTGCTGCGCTCGAGAGTTCACCTTTCGCGCCCCACCC
>SLOG01000214.1 GCA_007132635.1 Limnochordia bacterium | reverse complement strand
AGAAAACGCGAGGCTCTTGAGGCCTCGCGTTTTCTTAGTCAGTCAGCGTTATAAGCAGATCACCCGGCAGTATGGTGTCGCGTTCCTGCACGTGGATCGTCTGCACGACGCCTGTCTTCGGGGCTTGAATCGTCGTCTCCATCTTCATGGCTTCCGTGACCATGAGGTGTTCGCCTTTGACAACTTCGTCGCCTTCGCTCACCAGGAGTTTCAGTACTGTTCCTGGCATCGGCGTACCGATTTGGTTGGGGTTGTTGGGATCTGCCTTTGGTTTTGCTGCCGCGTCGACATCGGCCGATTCGTCAATGACGCTGACCTGACGGAACTGGCCGTTGAGTTCGAAGGATACCGTTCTCGTGCGGTCCGGCTGGAGTTCCCCAACATAGAGTAGTTTGATGATAAGCGTTTTACCTTTTTCGATCTCCACTTTCACCTCTTCGCCTAATCGCAAACCGTAGAAAAACGTAGGCGTGTCAAAAACCGACACGTCGGAGTACAGGCTGCGGTGCCCCTCAAACTCTGCATAGACCTGCGGATACATAACCGAAGATAAGACGTCGGTTTTGGCCATGGTCCGGTTAAACTTTGCCTCAAGGCCTTGTTTCACGTCGTCGAGGTCGATGGGCTCCAACAGAGAGCCAGGACGCTCGGTGATCGCCTGCCGTCCCTTGAGAATGGCCTTCTGGAGCTGCTCCGGAAACCCTTGGTAGGGTTGGCCCAGGTAGCCCTGCATGAATTCCACTACGGAATTGGGGAAATCCAAGTTGTCCCGGGCGTGGATGTCCTGTCCAGTAAGGTTGTTCTGCACCATGAACAGTGCCATGTCTCCGACCACCTTAGAAGACGGTGTCACTTTGATAATGTCGCCAAACATGACGTTGACCTTCTGGTACATCTGCGTGACTTCCTCGAACCGATGGCCAAGGCCAATGGCTCGCGCCTGTTGCTGCAGGTTGCTGTACTGGCCGCCGGGCATCTCGTGTTGATAGACCTTCGTCGAGGTTGACTTCAACCCACAGAAGAAGTCCCGGTAGTAATCGGTCACTGTTTCCCAGTAGTCGGCGAGCGCATCGAGGTTTTCTAGGGACAGTTCGGTGTCGCGGGCATGTCCTGTCAGCGCAGCGACGAGGCCGTTAAGGCTGGGCTGCGCAGTCATCCCAGAGACAGAACTGATGGCGGTGTCTACAATGTCGACGCCAGCTTCAGCAGCCTTTAGGTACATGGCCAGCCCGCTGCCGCTTCCGTCGTGGCTGTGGAGGTGGATCGGCAGATCCACTGCGTCTTTCAGAGCAGAGACAAGGTCATAGGCAGCGTAGGGTTTGAGGAGCCCAGCCATATCCTTGATAGCGATGATATGGGCTCCCGCTTTCTCCAACTCCTTGGCCATGCTGACATAGTACTGCAAATCGTACTTCTGCCGCTGCGGGTTATGAATGTCTCCTGTGTAGCACACGCAGGCCTCGAGGATCTTGCCGGTCTCGAGTACGTAGTTCATAGCCGGACGCATGCCTTCTATCCAGTTCAGGCTGTCAAACACGCGGAAGACATCAATCCCTTGTGCGGCTGCCTCGTGCACGAAGGCTTGAATAGCATTATCGGGATAGCTCGTGTAACCGACGGCGTTTGAGCCTCGCAGCAGCATCTGCAGGAGAACATTGGGCATGCGGCTTCGTAAGCGCCGCAGTCGGTCCCACGGGTCTTCTTTCAGAAAGCGCATGCTGACGTCAAAAGTCGCTCCGCCCCACATTTCTACGGAGAACACGTCGTGGGCAAGCTGATTCGTGGCTTCAGCGATTTTCAGCATATCATACGTACGAAAGCGGGTGGCGTACAGGGACTGATGG
Organism: Limnochordia bacterium; assembly: GCA_007132635.1. Lineage (GTDB taxonomy): Bacteria > Bacillota > Limnochordia > Darwinibacteriales > SLO01 > SLOG01. Next base: position 2,242 of record SLOG01000214.1, on the reverse strand, counting down.
GCATCACGAAAGGTGGTGTCAGTGACCAGAAGCCTGTCCTGTTGTTTGATCCAGCGGCTGAAATCGTCAGGCCCCAGCTTCAGCAAACGATCTCGCGTGCCAACGATTTCGGCAGCTGGTGGAAGCTGCGGCACTGGCGCTGCGGCGAAATTCGGCTTCTTTGTGATGCGTTTCTTCTCTGGATGCTTATTGACGAGTTGGTTGGCGATGAAGCGCAGCAGTTTGGTACCGCGGTCCTGCCCGACGGTGAACTCAAATAACTCGGGTGTTGTATCGATAAAAGACGTGTCATACGTCCCTTGCATGAATGTCGGGTGCTGGATGACATTCATCAAGAACGGAATATTAGTCTTCACTCCGCGTATACGCATTTCCCGCAGGCAGCGCCGCATCTTGCGGGCGGCTTGTTCGTGGTTAAGAGCCCAGGTTGATACTTTGACTAACAGAGAGTCGTAGTGAGGAGATATCGTCGATCCTTGGTACCCGTTGCCGCCGTCAAGGCGGATTCCTAACCCGCCGCTGGTTCGGTAAGCCAGAATACGCCCGGTCTCGGGCATGAAATTATTAGCCGGGTCTTCAGTGGTGATGCGGCACTGAATGGCGTAACCCCGCCAATCCAGTTGATCCTGCTGGGGAAGACCGACCTCGGGGTCGTGCAGAAGATAACCTTCAGCCACACGAATCTGACTGTGTACTAGATCGATGCCAGTGATCAGCTCAGTGACTGTGTGCTCCACCTGGATCCTCGGGTTGACTTCGATGAAGTAGAAATCACCGGTTTGAGCGACAAGAAACTCTACCGTGCCCGCGTTGAGATAACGGACATGTTGACATAATTGCACTGCAGCCGCGCAGATCTTTCGCCGCAAATTGGAATCGAGGGAGAGGCTGGGGGCGGTCTCCACGACTTTCTGGTAGCGCCGTTGTATTGAGCAGTCTCGTTCGAATAGGTGCATCACTTCGCCTGTTTGGTCGGCAAGGATCTGGACTTCGATGTGTTTCGGCTTTTCGACATATTTCTCTAGATATACATCGGCGCGTCCGAACGAAGCTTTCGCTTCGGACTGGGCTCGTTCAAACGCTTCGGCCGCATCGGCGCGGCTGCGGATGATGCGCATGCCGCGCCCCCCTCCTCCGGCAGCTGCTTTGGCTATGATAGGATAACCGTGGGTGTCGCCAAAGGCTATGACATCCTCAGCGTTGGTTACCGGTTGAGTAGTACCAGGAACAACCGGCAGTCCGGCTTCAACGGCCCGGTGTTTCGCTGCCATCTTATCGCCGAACATCTCTAAATGTTCGACGCGCGGCCCGATAAACGCGAGGCCTGCTTCCTCACAGCGTCGCGCAAAGTCTGCATTCTCCGCTAGGAAACCATAGCCGGGATGGATAGCGTCGGCGCCGCAGTGTTTGGCAATCGAGATGATGCCTTCGATATCTAGATAGGCGTCGATGGGTTTCTTTCCTTCGCCTACGAGATAAGCCTCATCGGCCTTGAACCGATGCAGGCTGGTCGAATCCTCTTCGGAATAAATGGCTGCTGTCTCAATGTTGAGTTCAGTACAAGCGCGAAACACGCGGATGGCGATCTCACCGCGGTTGGCCACGAGTACTTTACTAAAATTGCGCATATTCAGCAAAGTCATTCTCCTCTCCTACAGCGCTGCAGCCGCGAGACCGACTGCAAATTGAGTTGTTCATAAATATACCATGAATACCTACGAGGGTAAATACAGGCTGCAAAAAATGACGAGAAGTTAACATGATGGAGGAATAACCTGCGGGAATTCGCACAAAAAAGAAGGGAAGCAGTGCTTCCCTTCGATATCTTAACGGTTTGCACTTCTGCCTCACAGATCCACAACGAAATATCGTATTGCCTGTACCACAGCTTGCTGCCTTTGCACAAGAGGCAGTTCCTTGTCCATTCGGTACAGCTGCAGAGCAGCATACAGTCCCGTGTAGTAATGGGGATCCCAGTTGGACGTGTAGTATTCGGCATAGGCGCGGAACAGCCAATCGCAGGCTCTCGTCCAATCCTGGTCAAGCAGCGCCAATCCGGCTCGAGCCACCGCGTCCGCATCACGGGAAGCCAATATCGAGGCAAAGGATTCGTAGTCCTGAGCCGGCTGGCTATCCGGCGTCACTATTTCGATGTTGGCCTGCTTCTTATGAGTCCAGTTCTCTAGCACTCCCCAGGGAAGCGGTTGGCTGCCTCGCCATGGAGAAGCGTCCCAGCAGCAGT
>SLOG01000317.1 GCA_007132635.1 Limnochordia bacterium | reverse complement strand
TGCTGTCCATCGGGAAATACCACAGACGTCTTTCCGACTCGCTTAATGGCTAGTCTGTGAAAAAGAACTGCTCTCCGCTGCGGTTTGCCAAGATGCTCATGCCTGAATGTGGTACGTTACCAAGACGCTCAGATGCTATCATCGGGTTTACGGCGCGATCAACGGGAATGAGGTAGAGGGATCGCCATCCAACCATAGAAGGGTAAAAAGGAGCAGGAAAAAACCGAAACGTCCGGACAGAGGGGAGGGATGCCGTCGAGCGACAAATCGACCACCGACCTCAGAATTTCACGCTCGAGAGAAGAAAGGATGGTTTTCGTGCGAAACGCCTCGTTACTTTTGTTAAGTCTCTTGCTTCTCATGGCCCCAACAGCCAGTGCGGAATCTTTGTATGAGGCTCCGATGCTGAGCGAGCGGGTTGAACAGGGTGAACTCCCGCCCATCGAAGAACGTCTGCCGGTCAATCCCTTTGTCGTTGGCCCCGGTGTTTTGATTCCCAAAGAGGACCTGGATTGGCAGGTAGGGACCTATGGTGGAATGCTGCGAACTGTACAATCGAGACCTGATTGGAACCCCGATATCTTCGTTATGGCCAATGAACCCATCCTGCGCTCCCCGGGACGCAGCCAGGAAGACATTGTTGGCAACATGGTTGAGGAATATTCCGTCAATGATGACAATACGGTGTTCACATTCCGTCTGCGCGAAGGGATGCGGTGGTCGGACGGCTATCCAGTAACGACTGCTGACGTCTTGTTTGCTTACGAGGATGTCATGATGAACCGAGACATCACCCCCGCATTTCCAGCCCTGTACCGCAGCGGCGGCCGCGTCGACGGCGAGCCGATGGAAATTGAGGCCCTCGATGACTACACCTTCACGGTTACGTTTGCGGAACCCTACGGCGCCTTCGTGAGGGTACTCAGCATCCTGCACTGGTCTAGCTACACTGAGCTGCTCAAGCCCAAACACTACCTGCAGCAATACCATCTGAGCTACACACCGATGGAAGAGCTAGAACCTCTGCTGGAAGAAGAGGAACTCGACGACGAATGGTGGACTCTATTCACGATTCGTGACATGACCCACTGGAACATGACCAACAAGGATGCCATCGGTTTTCCCGTACTGTACCCATGGGTGCAAGTAGAAGCGCCGTCAGGGGTTTATGCATTCGAACGGAATCCGTATTACTTCAAAGTAGACACCGCTGGAAACCAGCTTCCGTATATTGACCGACTGGAATCCCATGAGGTGTCCGACGTAGAGATGGGCAACATGCGCGTGCTCATAGGCGAGGTCGATTTCCTTCGCGAGGATACTGCATTGAGCAAACTGCCTCTGTACATGGAACGCAAAGAGGAAGCGGGTTACGATGTCGTGCTGCTTTCTTTCTACGGAGCCCCTAGCGTGCTGTACCTGAACCATACCTATGACAACGACGCCTGGCGCGAAACGGTCCAAGACGTTCGCTTCCGCGAGGCTCTAAACTTGGCCATCGATAACGAGGAGATTATCGAAACCCTCTATTTCGACATGGCTTCTGAGCCCTTTACCACCCCGCCGGGGTATGACCCTCAACGTGCCGAGGAACTCCTAGATGAGATCGGCATGGTGGATCGCGACAGCGAAGGCTATCGTTTGGGCCTTGACGGTGAACGCTTCGAGATTCGCATGGAGGTCGCCGACTTCGCTCCGGACCTGATCCCGGCAGCGGAGCTGCTTGTCGAGTACTTCTCCGACATTGACGTCCGAGCGTCTCTGCGGCAGATCAGCCCCGAACTCCACGGACAACGACAAGCGGCCAACGAGCTGATGGCCACGGTGCATTGGTCCAGTTCTGATTCTTGGGGTGCGTCCGGTACGGAAAACTACCTTCCCACGATGTGGGCACCGCTGTGGGATGCTTGGTATCGAACGGAAGGCGAGAGCGGGGAAGAACCACCAGAACACATCAAAGAGCTGTTCGAGATACATGAGGCCACGTATGAGTACCTGCCAGGCTCACCCGAAGGAGAGGCAGCGCTTCAAGACCTCTTCGACTGGTGGCTTGAACACTTCCCGAAACTGATCCTGGCCGAGAGTCCGCTGCAGCCTCTGATAGTATCCGACAGACTCGGAAACGTCCCGCACTCAGGCAATATCCATGACGCGAACTACAGCGGCGAACAGTTCTACTTTGTAGACTAACAGCGACTACGGCCTGTAGACCCGGTTCTCGGCACCCACAACCCAAGGAGCTCGGTTCTTTTCTCATCCAGAACCGGAGCCCCTTGGGTTTTCCGCGCCCAAGAGAAACAGGCGGGCCTAGTCATTGAGCATAGCATGAGCCTGGCCTCCGAGGAGCTCGGTAATGCTGGCTGCAGTCTGCATAGTATAGTTAACACATTGGGCAATCGTGTTCGGATCCGCGTGGCCAATAGGCACAGACAGCCCGACGGCGGCCACTGGGATTTGATTGATGTCAAATACCGGAGCACCAATGCCAAAGGAATCCAATGTATACTCTGCCCTAGAGACGGCGTATCCTTGCCGTCTCACCTCCAAAAGCCTTGCCCGCAGGTCGGCGACATCGGTGATCGTGTTCGGCGTAAATGAGGGCAGGGTATCAATGGAAGCCAAGCGCTCAGCCAGCTCATCATCCGATAGGAAGGCCAAGATCGCCTGGCCTCGCGCTAACGCGTGAGCGTTGCAGTCCTGACTGTCCTCAATGGGTGATAAAGGGTCCAAAAGAACGGGTTCCGATGGGTTAGCCGTAACAAGCTCAGCTAACCGCATGACAGATAGGGTTCCATATTTTACCACAGCTTGACAGGCATTGGCCAGTTGACCCAAAAGTTCATAGGAGCGAACGGGCAGTCTGTGGCGGCTTAAGAACGCTTGACTCAGGGCATGGCAGCGATGACCTAACACATACTGCTTGCCATGTTGAACCACAAAACGGTGTTTTTGGAGGGTTCTCAGAAGACCGAAGAGGGTTGATTTCCTAATGTCGAGGCGAGAACTGAGCAATGAAAGAGACACCGGTTCTCCTGCTTTCGCGATATACTCCAGAATGGTCAATGCCTTGTCAACGGATTTAATGAGGTATTGATCGTCTTCCAAACTAGTTCACTCCCATCAAGAAAAGCCCCCCGAAATGGAGGCGTCAAGAGACCTCATTCGATATCATCCTGTTCTCGTCCTGCTTGGCCGCACCTCAAATACGGCCAAGCAATCCATTGGAGAAAAAAATCCGAAAAAAGAGAAGGATATACTGCAGCCAAAGCGAAAGTACACATCGTACGGCAATACGAAATATATGTTCGACATTGCCGAACGTTTTCCGACGTGACGTTGTTATTGGGCCTGGAAATCAAACCGATTGCTTGTTACAGCCAGAACTTCTGAGGGGGTATGATGGTTTGCCGTTGACGAAGAGCAGTTACAGGGAACCAGCCAAAGAAATCCCCGTCGCTGGGCGGAGTGACATGATTGTGGTAGGTTCGGGTCCCGCGGGTCTAGCAACCGCGGTAACCGCGGCAAGACGAGGAGCCTCGGTGAGACTTGTTGAGAGAATGGGCTGGCTCGGAGGAATGTCGACACTGGGTCTCATGAATCCTTGGTGCGGGAGCGCTTCGGGTGATCTCGTCACCGAAATTCTGGGGAAGACAGGAGTCACACTCGGTCAGAAGCGCTTGTTTTCATCAGAGACGATGAAATCGGTGGCCTTTGGGTTAGTCGACGAACTCCCGAATTTGGCCCTATCGCTTTATACCTGTTTTTCTGAACCAATCGTTGAAGACGGGCGCATTTCGGGCGTAGTGGTGGAGGCCAAAGAGGGCCGAAAAGCATACTTAGCCGATGTCGTCGTGGACGCGTCCGGAGATGGCGACGTAGCGGCTCGATGCGGTGTGCCGTTTTCGGTTGGCCGAGACGAAGATCGCGCTGTTCAGCCGATGACTTTGATGTTTCGCCTTGGGGGCGTCAGGATGTCTTCTTCGCGCTCGGCTGGCTTTGAGACCGACTTCAAAGTGCCTAAGGGAAGTGTTAACGCCTTAGCAGCTGAAGCAAGCCAACGAGGTGATCTGCCGCCCAACACGGGGCACG
>SLOG01000303.1 GCA_007132635.1 Limnochordia bacterium | reverse complement strand
TTTTTATGATGTCGCCGATCCTGAAGATTGATTTCAACGACTACACCGAAGGCATCCCGGCCTTCCTGACCGTGATTATGATGCCGCTGACCTACAGCATCGCCGAAGGGATCGCCTTCGGTATCCTTTCCTACGTTCTTCTGAAACTCTTCTCCGGCCGGGGCAGGGAAGTCAGCCTGGTGACCTACATCGTGGGCCTCGTCTTCCTGGCCCATTTCCTGATCCTGCCGTACCTGGGATTTTTCGTGTAAGAACCCGCCGCTGGGGGGCAGGAGGGATAAGCCGGGGTGGTCAGGAGTAACGCCGCGCCGGCACCGGGACGGTTAGCCCGGACCGGGGGCGGTGGCGGGGTTTCGCCCTTCTCTCCTCCGGCCCGGGCGGTCGCCTGTGTCTTCGCCCTCCGTCCGAAGGGGTGGTAGCGGTACTAGGCGACCAGGGCGTTGTCCGACTTCCTCCTTATCGTGACAGAGAAAAAGAAGAATATTTTTGTTGACCCTGATGAGGACCAAGTCTATCATTGTACCCATAATGGTTAACAGCGGGCCACCGTTGTCGCTCGTCCAAGGAATAAATTTGCTACGGCGAGATGGAATTTTTCGCGTTTTTGGCGTTCCTCTTGACGGAATCAAGCTCTTCCTTTATTTTCTCCAGAATTCCAGGTATGTTCTGAATGGATGGGGGCCGTTTCTCTGCGAGCTGTGAGCGGCGATAATAAGGAGGGCAGTCGCTATGCAAGGCAGAAAGGAAATTGATCGTGGCTCTGTCTCCCGGGATGGGGCAGAACCGGATCTCGGGTTTATTTTTCGCAAGAAATTCAGGAAAGACCCCAGCAGATTGAGTTTCAGCGAGATCAATAGGATTGTATTCGGAGACCGTGAGCCTCCTACGATCAAGGAGCATACTGACTTCGTATCCTGCCGGGGCGATGTGTTCGATTCCATAGATCTTGGCAATCCCGATGAGGTAGTCGATGAATTATTGAGAGTGTGGTAGGTTACTGAGCCAACTACCGTGAATCCCGATCTCGACTATTCCCAGCTCATCGATATCTATCGCCTTAAGTTCCTTCCCGCCTACGCCTCTCTCATCAGTTATTACGGGGGCAAGCCTGCCCAGATTCGTTCTGAGCAGGAGAATATACTTGGCCATATAATGCAGACTGGGAATCCTGACCTGACACCCGAGGAATGAAGGATAAATCTAGAGCGGGCTTTTTGTCACGCGGCAAGAGCGACCCTGGACTGCTACAAACTTATATGGGTTCGGCTCAGGGAGAGGCTGGAAGACATCGCTACTAAACAGAAGTTTTTGCGGTTCATCTTCAAGAAGAACATTAGCGAGGTCGAATTTCGCAAGGGATATGAGTTGTTTCGAAAGAAGGCGGTGGAAGCAAGAACTTTTGAGTTGTCCAATATCGGCAAGGATCCGTTGGCAAGCATTGATAAATATCTTGAAGCTACGCTCATCGCAGAGAATCTTCTGGGAAGCATTGATGACGATAAGCTTAAAGAACTGCAGAGAATGTTTCAGATGCATAAGTGGAGAGAGTGGATTATCGCCGGTATTATCGGGGCCCTCATTGGATTTTTCCTCAATCTAATTTCGAAAATATTTTAACGAGCATATCGATAGTTGAAGCGAAGGCCCCGCCAGTCAACTAGCAGAGCATTCGCTTTTCAGGCCGTCAAAGCCCGCCCCGGAATTACGGAGGCGGGCCTTTCTTTTTCGGACAGACTGCGGGCAGGGAGAACGATCTACTCCCCATCCGGGAAGACCTATCGCCGCAATCGTTCTACGACGACGTTTGCAGTCATCTCCACGATGTCCGACCTGAGGGGATCGGATCAATCTCTGCGGAGATAATGGTGTTACATCCCGGACAACTATACGTAACAGCATTATAACTCCCGGAACTAAACGTGACATTGAGGGAACCTCCCCTCAAGAATCCAACTGGCTGATGACATTTCGGGCATAGTCCAGGCATATTTGCCTCCCTGGGTTAGACGTGTGAATAAGTTGGTCGGGACATAGATCAATAATATATGCGAGATTTAGTCTATATCCTGTTCTTGTTCATAAGTTCGAAGACTCAATCATTGCAAGTGACTTGTTTTATTTTCGTACATTAACGTTGCCCTACCAAAATTGTTTAATAGCACTTTTGATATTGATGCATTATCAATTCGTCGTTCCCTATATTTATTCAGTGGAATTTCCATTAGGTGAGTAAGCAGTATACGGATCACAGTATTATGTGTAACAATAATCAGTTTTGATATGTATTGATAGGCAGGAGAGCTCAGTATTTCTTGCCAATAGTTTAGAATTCTGGTGCTTATGGAATTTCCGGGGGGGGAATTGATCGAGGTAATACCGGATAAAGATCTAATCCCGCTATGAGGTCGTACTGGTAGTCGGTGTAGCTGACCTCGGTGTACTGGTTGAGTTCGTTGGAGGCGTAGTTGTCGGTCTGGCCGGCAAATACCGCCTCGACGCGGTTGCCCAAACTGTCGTACGTGAAACTCGCGTCCAGGTAACTGGGAAACCCGGCCCCTCGGCCCCGGTCAGCTGGTAGATCGGGTCGTAGGAGTAGGCGATCGTCCCGGTCTCGGTCCCCCAGGCCGGCTCGACCGCCATCGAGAGCCGGTTGCCCTCGTTGTCATAGGTGTAGTCGAACCGGGAGATTGTCTCCCCGCCGGGGATCTTCTTGTTCTCCAGTGTGATCAGGTGGTCGGGACGGGAGTTGGCGTCGTCGTAGGAGTAGAGCGTCTCCGAGACCCCGGTCCCGGAGTTGAAGGCCGCCGTGGAGGTCCTCCGCATCGCGTCGTAGGCGTACTCGGCCAGGAGATTGCCTTCCGGGTCCTCGATCCGCTCCAGACGATTGAGGTCGTCGAACCCCGCCTCCACCGAATACCCGGAGGGATAGACCAGCCCCGTCCGGTTGCCCAGGTCGTCGTACTCGAACCGGGTGGAGTCCCCCCCGGCCGTCAAGGATCCTGACCGGGAATCTATAGATTCTCTATTGCCAAAGTAAGATCAATCCCTAATTTCATTTGGAATTGACTACTATTAAGGGTCTCATCTCCTTGCACTTGATCAAATATACAATAATCACAATCTCTACAAACACTACTGTAATTAGCGGTATTATATTGTTAATTGATAAATCATAATATATCATCACCATAACACTATACAGTCTAAATACAATATTAATACTGAATATTGCAACAGCTGGCTTGTTGCTAAAGATTGGTATGGGTGGTTTATTTCTCGTTTTCATAGTTCTCAACAAGGATATCCCAAATAGCAAACTAAATAATGGCGTAATTAATCGTGTGAATATTGAGGAAAATACATATATAATGTACGAAATATCAGAGGCTACGAAGGATAAGTATGATCCTATTGGGCTTTGATGTATTTTGGAAATTAATATCTGATACAATGCCCACATCAGCGGGATAATAAGCAATATTACTCCATAAATTAATAGCAATATTGCAATCACCAATCTACAAGTATTTCTCTGCTTCATATCTACCAATTTGTTATTTATTGATGAGTTATTTAACAACCAGTATCCCTTGGGCTTCCCATTAGTGTAGGAACAAAACTATCTGGATCAATTTCATACCTTGGATCATTAGGTGCAGGTAGTGGACCAGGCATACCGGGAACGGCATCAATTACTTTGACAATTTTATGCAATCCCAATTGTAATTTCCCCCATATATTTAGATCTTTTGTTTCCCTCACTATTCTAGCCCTATAACTAAATCCATAATCTTCAAAATATTCCCATTCTTGAGTACCCAATGGATCGATCCAATTGAGAGGATTATTTGAGACATACCTATATAGGTTCAATCCATCCCAATACCCAATCGGATCGGGCTGGAGAAACCTTCCCACCTCACTGGAATACATCCTCGCCCGGTAGTAGTAGAGCCCAGACTCCGGGTCGTATCTCCTCCCGGTGAAGAAATACGGGTTCCCGACCGTTGACCCGGTGAGTTGGTTCCAGTTCCCGTCGTAGATCTGGAGCTTGCCGAAGGGGGAGTAGCGGTAGCGCTCGATTACGTTGCCTTCG
>SLOG01000143.1 GCA_007132635.1 Limnochordia bacterium | reverse complement strand
CGTTGTCCTAAAGGCTTACGAAGCGGCTGCACAGACCGAGTTGGCTGTTACTGATGACTGCGCAGTTGTGGAGAGCCAAGGCTATCCTGTGCACATGGTTGAGGGTGACTATCGGAACATCAAGATCACCACCGAAGACGATATGCTTGCGGCAGAGGCATTCCTTAAAGAAGGGGCAGAACAGTTTATGTTGGTAGGTATGGGTTATGACGTACATCGGTTGGTCTGCGGGGAAAATCTTGTCTTGGGCGGTGTCTCCATTGACTACCATATGGGACTGGCAGGGCATTCGGATGCTGATGTGGCTGTACATGCACTGATGGACGCTCTGTTAGGGGCAGCCGGTTTGGGGGATATCGGAACCCACTTTCCTGACTCGGACGCAGCCTACGCCGGAATATCCAGTCTTGTTCTTCTCGAAAAGACTATGACGCTTCTGAGAAGTCGAAAATGCCAAGTCATTAACGCGGATCTAACCATTGCTGCTGAACGGCCGCGATTAGCAGCTTATATTCCTTTTATGCGGGAGCGTCTCGCCCCAATTCTCCAAGCGGCCTCTCAAAGCATTAACATCAAGGCAACGACCACCGAAGGCCTTGGATTTGTCGGGATGGGAGCTGGCATTGCTGCCTACGCTGTTGTAAGTGTAGGCAAGTGTTGATTGACACCAGATAGTCCTTTTCATATAATGAAGTTACATTACAATCGGAATTAAGATAACACGAGATGATGGAGCCACAGGTTTGGTGTTCCCTACAGAGAGAGGTGCCTTGGGCTGCAAGCACCTTGGGAGGATCCTTGCCGAAATGCACTCCTGATTGGCCAGGCCGATCCTTGGAGGAGATAACAGTCTTCTAAGCGGGAGGTTTGGACGGCGGCAGCCGTTATCTGCATCAAGTGCCTTTTGGGAGTTGTCTGACCCGAGGGAAACAGAGTGGAACCGCGACCCTCGTCTCTGTATGGGAGAGAGGGTTTTTGCTTTGGCTCCATTCGTTTGCGTAAGGAGGTCTGTATGATGCTGGAGAGACTCAGGCGAGATATCAGTGCTGTTCGCGAGCGGGATCCTGCGGTGCGCGGGCTATTGGAGATATTGTTGGCCTATCCGGGATTTCATGCACTGCAGCTGCATCGAATCGCTCACTTCCTCTGGAGGCATCGCTTGTTTTTGGCGGCCCGGTTTCTCAGCCATGTAACGAGATTTTTCACTGGAGTGGAGATTCATCCGGGGGCGGTGATCGGCTCGGGTGTCTTTATTGACCATGGAATGGCTGTGGTTATCGGTGAGACGACGATTATTCAGGACGATGTTACTCTGTATGCGGGGGTTGTCTTGGGCGGAACAGGCAAAGAAAAAGGCAAACGGCATCCGACGATTGAACGCGGCGTCGTGGTGGCCTCTGGAGCGAAAGTATTGGGATCCTTCACGGTCGGGGAGAATTCCCGCATTGGGGCAGGCGCGGTGGTTCTTCGAAGTGTACCACCGAATTCGACGGTCGTGGGTGTCCCGGGTCGTGTTGTTGTTCAAGACGGCCAGCGCGTGGACAGTCTAAATCACCATCAAGTACCCGATCCCATTGATCGCTATGTACGATGTCTGCAGGAGCAGATAAGTGAGCTGCAGCAGCAGGTGGGGGAACTTCAGGAGCGCTTGGATGCCGAGGCTGACCAGAAGAAAACCGATAAAGACAGTGATGATCTAGCACACACGGGGTGATAGTTGAATGGGCATTCGAGTTTATAATACACTGGCAAGGCAGAAAGAGGACTTTGTCGCTGACAAGCAGCCTATAGGGATCTATGTCTGCGGCGTGACGCCGTATGCGGCGACGCACCTGGGTCATGCGAGACCGGCTGTGGTCTGGGATGTCATTAAGAAGTATCTGCGGTGGCGTGGTTTTGATGTCTATCATGTGCAGAACTTTACCGATGTTGATGACAAAATAATCGCCAAAGCGCAGCAAGAGGGGATAGCTCCCCTTGACCTATCAGCCAAATATTCCCAGGAGTACCTGGACAGTATGGATGCCCTGGGAGTTGAGCGAGCCGACGTGTACCCTCGAGTAAGCGAACACATTGAGGACATTGTCGATCTTGTTGCGGTTTTGGTAGAGAAAGGCCATGCCTATGCCTCGGATGGGAGCGTTTTCTATGACGTGGCTAGTTTCCCGCAGTATGGGAAACTGTCGAATCAACGCCCGGAAGAGCTTTTGAGTGGGACGCGCTTTGAGGTGGACCCAGCGAAGCGCAGTCCGCTGGATTTTGCGCTGTGGAAAAAAGCGAAACCGGGCGAACCTTCTTGGGATAGCCCATGGGGGCCAGGTCGTCCGGGTTGGCATATTGAGTGCTCGGCCATGTCAAAGAAATATTTAGGTGACGATTTCGAATTCCATGGCGGAGGCAGCGATCTGGTCTTTCCTCACCACGAAAACGAGATCGCCCAATCTGAGGCCGCTACTGGCAAGCCGTTAGCGCGCTATTGGCTGCATAACGGTATGTTAAACCTCAAGGCGGAGAAAATGTCAAAGTCAACCGGTAACTTTGTGACGATAGAAGACATCGTTGGTAAGCACCCCAAGGAGCTGTTTCGCTTCTATATGTTGGTTAACCATTACCGTTCGGAGTTAGAATACCATGATGAGAAACTCAATGAGACGGCCCGTGGCTGGCGGCGTCTCAATCAGTGTGTCAACAGCCTCGAGGCGTTAGCGGCCAGCGGCGACGCAGCGACGGAGCTGACGGAGGCCGATGAAGCTCTGGTTTCGGCTGTGGAGTCTGCCCGGGCTAAATTCTGTGAAGCGATGGATGATGATTTCAACACAGCCTTGGCCACTGCAGCCCTTTTCGAGTTGACGAAACACGTCAATGCCTATATTGCGCGCTGCTCGGACAAACCGGGCAACCAAAGGGTTTTGCTGGACACACTAGACCTCTTTCATGAACTGGGACGTGATGTGCTGGGGATTTTGGGTGAAAGGAAGACAGCCGACTCCTTAGTGGATCCTCTAATGGAATTGCTGCTGGATCTGCGGCAAACCCTGCGGAAGAACAGGGACTTCGCGTTAGCCGACGAGATTCGTGATCGACTGTTTGAGATGGGCGTCGCTGTGGAAGATACACCTCAGGGTAGTCGTTGGAAGGTTCGTGAGCATGATGAATGAAGCTATGCTTCACCGATTACAGGAGGCTGGCGACCCAAGATTGTTTCCGCCTGTGGTATGGGCCTATGTAGGTGATGCAGTCTTCGAGTTGTATGTTCGCCTTAGACTGACGGAGAGTACGCAGCGTATTCAACTCCTGCATCGAAGCGCAGTCTCCTATGTGCGGGCCGGCGGACAGGCCGAAATCCTTAAGAACTGGCACGCTCGTCTTTCCGAAGATGAGAAGGGGGTTGTACGCCGTGGGCGCAACGTGAAGAGCGCGGTACCCCGAAATGCTGATATGGGAGAGTATCGCCAAAGCACTGGGTTTGAGGCGCTTGTTGGATATCTTTACCTCGCGGGTCGCTGGGACCGCCTGTGGGAACTCTTAGACACGGTGGATATCCAAGCAATGTGAGTACTTTTAAATGGAGGTATACTGGTGGCGAACGTGTTGAACAACGGTACGGTGAGTCTTGTCGAGTCTATGGGTCGCGACGCGGCCGTGATCCGGAATGCGCGCCGCTGTTGGCGCAGTTCATCCAAGGGTCAGGAGTCCGATGCAAAGCTGATTCGACACCTTCTGCGAGCGGGGCATAAGTCCCCGTTTGAGGCGATGGTGTTTACGTTTGATGTGAAGGCACCTCTGTTTGTGGCTCGTCAGTGGTTTCGTCACCGTATGGGGTCATTCAACGAAGAATCGCTGCGATACTGCACAGCGTCTCGCGATTTTTTCGTGCCGGAGGACTTGGCTCCCCATCTTTTGGATGCTTGGAATCTGCATAACAATCGATCCTTTGATCTCTACGAGCAGTTGACAGGGGCAGGCGTCCCCAAAGAACAGGCTCGCAGCGTACTGCCGATGGGGATCTACACACGTTTTTACTGGACGGTAAACGGAAGCTCTCTCATGAACTTCTTGACGCTGCGCCTAGATCGCCACGCACAACCCGAGATTCGGG
>SLOG01000137.1 GCA_007132635.1 Limnochordia bacterium | reverse complement strand
GTACTTCAAAACACTAAGGCTGTCAAACCTGCAGCGCTTGGCGCAAACCCGCTCTCTGCTGGTCTATTCCGGCAGCCATCCGCTCAGCATACGCTGCCGGACACTTCGGATTGACGATGCGCGAAACGACTAGGTCGGGGGTAACACACTTAGTGACTGCTCCTGCACCCAGACCGACTACTGTTTGGCGCTCTTCCATCATTTGAATATTATAGAGCGACTCATGGCCCTCACGCGCATACCCAACATTTTCCAAATCGCCAAACAAGAACCGCTGACGGTAGAGATAATACGGCTTCATTCCCAAGGTCTCAGCCGCAGAATGGGCCGTATCCGCCATCTGCTGCGCCTGACCATGTTCAATGCGCAGACCGGCTAACTCACTCCGCCATGATGCAGCCCGTTTGCGTGCTAGCGCATGCACCGTCAAGGCATCCGGAAGAAGGTCGCACAGCTGAGAGAGAGTACTGTCTACGTCGGCCAGTGTTTCCCCTGGCAATCCCAAGATCACATCTGAATTAATGCTGGTAATACCAGCCTGACGGCAACGGGAGAAAGCATCAACCACATCACCCACACGGTGGGCTCGGCCGATTGCATCAAGAGTAGACTGCTGCATGGACTGAGGGTTGATACAGGTTTTCTGGACTCCGGTACGCCGCAGTACAGAAACCATGGATGAAGTCAGTGTCTCCGGCCTGCCTGCCTCGACGGTGAACTCGGGGCATGCCCATGCCGCCAACCGGCGATTTACCGCCTCTAACACCCTCTCAAGCTGCTCTGGCTGCAAGGCTGTCGGCGTACCACCTCCCACGTAGACGGATTCTACCGAAATACCACCCTCGCAAAGCACGTCGCCAAGCATTTCAATCTCTGCCAACAGTGTTCGCACGAATCCCTCGACCAAGTGTCCGTGGGTGGCCAGCGGATAGGCCGCAAACGAACAGTATCGGCACCGCGTCGGGCAAAACGGAATCCCGATATAGACACTGATAGGATCTCCGGGTGTCAATCGAAAAAAGGAGCGCTGGGTCTGCGCGACTTGCAGAAGAAGGGCAAGCCGGTCCTCAGAGACAGCATACAGGTCAGACAACTGATGCATTACAGAATCTGGCGTCTGGCCCTCATCAAGAAGCCGATGCACAAGCTTTGTAGGCCGCACCCCCACTAAGGTCCCCCAAGGACTCCTGGGCAGTTCGAATGTTCGGGAAATCAAAGAAAACACACCCAAACGTACCCTTTCTTTCGCCCGGCGCTGCCATTCACCGGGCAGATAAGAGCCGACTGCAATTTCTTCGTCAGTCTGATGATGTGTGTCATCCACCCCCTCCAGAGCCACTGTAACAGCGATCCCCTTCTTACCTAATACTACATCGACCCAGATGGAACGTCCGCCATCGAAACGAACGTCAGGAAGCAGCGAACGCAGCATACTCTCGACAGCCGGCCGAAACTCCGGCTGGGCATGGACGGCAAAACGTAGTGACCCAGAACTCGTCAGCGGCATGGTTGTCCCTCTATTCGTGCAGTTCGGGGCCGATGGACGTCATGCCACCATGTCCCGGATAGACTGTCATGTCGGAAGCCAGTTTTCTCAGGAGACCTAGACTGCGGCTCAATTGCCGGCTGTCTCCCCCTGGGAGATCGGTACGTCCTACCCCTTGGTGAAACAAGGTATCTCCACTAAGCAGGAACGTGTCTCCGATAAGGCAGATGCTGCCAGGCGTATGGCCGGGTGTGTGAAGAACCTCCAGATAGGCATCGCCTATCTGGAGTCGATCGCCGTCCTTCAATAGTCGCTGGGCTTCCATCTTCGGCAGCTCGATATCAAGCAAGTCACAGAGGTTTAGACTGGCATCGGAGAGATACCCCGCATCGGCTTGATGGATCCAAAGCGGTGCCGAAAACTGTTCCACAAAGAAGGCATTTCGCCAAATGTGGTCGGCATGGCCGTGGGTATTCACTACGGCATCGACCTGCCCGATTCCTCGAGCGAACTGTTGGACCTCCTGACCTGCACCTGCCGGATCAACTATGATCGCATGGTTTGCGTGGTAGACCACGTAACAGTTGGTGTCCAGCAAGTCTGTTGAGAATCTCTTGATTTTCATTGGTAACCACCTTTAGCTGGTGTATCAACCATCAATGTGACTGGCCCGTCATTTACCAGACGCACCTCCATATGGGCCTGAAAAACCCCGGTCTGAACAGAAACGACCTTCCGCATAGCTGCGCAGAAACCTTCATACAACCGCTCCGCCTCAGGAGGCGGCGCAGCCTCAGAATAGCTGGGCCGCCGTCCTTTGCGGCAATCACCATACAGAGTGAACTGCGAAACAACCAAAGCTTCTCCGGCTGCATCCTTGAGCGAACAGTTCATCTTGCCGTCGTCGTCTGGGAAAACCCGGAGATTGGTGACTTTATCAACCAAATAAGGGATCTCCGCAGACGTATCGGCCTGATGCACCCCAAGAAAGACAAGAAGCCCCGGGCCGATATTGCCGACAACCCGGCCATCGACCAAAACGGCGGCTTCACTAACTCGCTGAACCAAAGCTCGCATAGCACCGACACATCCTTCTGATACATTAAGTGGGGTTCGCCCGACGCACGGAAAGAACTCCGTTGACTCCCTTGATGCGGTTGATCACCTTCGTCATGTGATCGACATTTTCAATGTCAACGACGAGATGAATGACAGCTACGTTCTTAGTCGTCCGTGCATTCACTGCCTCAATGTTCGTCTGACCTTCTGAAACAGTGTTCATGATTTTTGTCAGCAGGTTCACCTTGTCCATCGCCCGTACCTCAATCTCGACGGGAAAGGACTCCGATTCGCCAGTGTTCCACTGCACGTCGATCTGCCGACTGGACTCCTGGGAGAGCTGCCCTATATTGGGACAGTCTGTTCGGTGTATGGAGACGCCGCGGCCGCGCGTGATGTATCCGACGATATCATCCCCCGGCACGGGATTGCAGCATTTAGAAAAGCGGATCAGCAAGTTGTCGATTCCTTTTACTTCAACGCCCTTAGCATCACGCCGGTTACGTATCCGAGAGGACGGCTTTTCGCGGCGCTGTTGTTTCTGCTGCTCCAATTCAGTGCCGGCAAGCTTCTGCAGTACCTGCTGCGCGTTGATACGGCCGAAACCGATGTTTGCCAGTAGATCCTCGGCCGAACCCATTCCGTAACGCTGCCCCACCTCTACCAGCTGCTCACTGGTCATGAACTCCTTCGGCTCAAGGTTCGCCTTGCGAAGCTCGCGTTCTAGAAGCTCCTTGCCGCGCAGCATGCTCTCGTCCCGCTCTTCCTCTTTGAGCCAGCTTCTGATTTTGTTCCGGGCTTTACTGGTCTTAACAAAAGAGAGCCAATCGCGGCTCGGGGTGGCACTCTTGCTCGTAAGGATCTCCACAAACTCGCCATTCTGCAGCTTATAGTCTAATGGTTGAATCCTGCCATTCACCTTGGCCCCCACACAGCGCAGACCGACATCGGTGTGGACATCGAAGGCGAAATCTACTGGCGTCGCCCCGGTAGGAAGCGACTTCACATCGCCCTTAGGCGTAAAAACAAACACTTCGTCCTCAAAGAGGTCAATCTTCAGAGTTTCCATCAGCTCCTGCGGGTCTTTCATATCCTGGAGCCATTCCACGACTTCCCGCAGCCACTGCATTTTATCTTCATAACTCTCTTTCTTCGTCAGACCTTCCTTGTAAAGCCAGTGAGCAGCCACGCCCTTCTCGGCGATTCGATGCATATCCCAGGTACGAATCTGGATTTCATAATGCCGTCCCCCAGGCCCAATAACACTCGTATGCAGTGACTGATACATGTTGGATTTGGGCATTGCAATAAAATCCTTGAAACGACCAGGAATCGGCTTCCAAAGAGTATGAATCGCGCCCAGCACCGCGTAGCAGTCGCGTACAGAATCCACCAAAATGCGTACGGCCAGCAGATCATAGATTTCATCCAATTCCTTTTCCTGGCGCTGCATCTTCTGATAGATACTGTATAAGTGCTTAGGCCGCCCCTGAATATCACAATCAAGCTCTAACTCATCCAATTTCTCTCGGATGACTTCCATGACCGTCTTTAGGT
>SLOG01000196.1 GCA_007132635.1 Limnochordia bacterium | reverse complement strand
TGTCCGGAGGTATGCGGCAGCGGGCCATGATTGCCTTAGCCATTTCCTGCAACCCCAACCTGCTTTTGGCAGATGAGCCGACAACAGCCTTGGATGTCTCGGTGCAGGCGCAGATCCTCCGGCTCATGAAACAGCTGCAGCAGGATATAGGTATGTCCATTATCTTCATAACCCACGATCTCGCTGTGGTGGCCCAAATGGTTGACCGTGTATTGGTCATGTACCTAGGTCAAGTCATGGAGGAAGCGCCTGTTGAAGAAATGTTTTATAACCCCATGCATCCATACACCAGGAAACTCTTGGAATCAATTCCGGACATCAGCCGCATGAGAAAAGAAAAGAAACGGCTGGACATCATCCAGGGATCTGTACCCGAGCCGATAAACCTGCCGAGGCGATGCGTTTTCTTTAACCGATGCCCTGAGGCCGAACGAGGTTTGTGCGATCAAGGGTTCCCGGACATGGTTTCAGTGGGTGATGATCACACAGCTCGTTGTGTCAAGCTGGCTTGAACTGTCCGGGCCCAGCAGATATAGGGGGGAAAACCATGGCTGGAGAAGATAAACGGCTTTTGCAGGTTGAAGGGCTAAAGAAACACTTCCCTGTTGAACGAGGGTTTCTAAGGAAGGTTATCGGCCACGTCCGAGCCGTTGACGATGTCACGTTTTCGATTGGCGAAGGCGAAACCTTAGGGGTCGTTGGGGAGTCGGGTTGTGGAAAAACCACACTGGGGCTTACTATCCTGCGAGGGGAAGATCCTACTGAAGGCAAGATTTTGTTTAACCTTGAGAAACAAGGGATGACAGATATCGCGCAACTCAGAAAGCAGGAGATGAAGGACTTTCGCCGCCAAGCACAGATGATCTTTCAGGATCCTTACTCTTCACTGGACCCTCGCATGACGGTGATCGATATCGTCAGTGAGCCGCTTGTGGTCAACCGGCTGGCAAAACGAAAAGAGATTCAACAGCGCGTGGAGTACCTCATGGACGTGGTCGGGCTCGATGTCCGCTATCTCAAGAGGTATCCTCATGCCTTTAGTGGAGGCCAACGGCAGCGCATCGGTATTGCTAGGGCCCTATCCACCAATCCGCGCTTTCTCGTCTGTGACGAACCGACCAGCGCCTTGGATGTATCGATTCAGGCCCAGATTCTCAATCTCATGCAAGATCTCCAGGAGGAATTCGGCCTGACCTACATGTTTATTGCTCACGACCTGAGTGTTGTTCAGCATGTATCCAACCGAGTGGCCATAATGTATCTAGGCAAAATAGCGGAGAGCGGTCCGAAGGAAGCGATTTTCGGACAACCGCAGCATCCATATACTGAAGCGTTGCTTCGGAGCGTCCCCATTGCGGACCCAAAAATTCAATCGGGACTAGAGTCCGCTCCTGGAGAAATTGGCAATCCTATGAACCCGCCATCTGGGTGCTACTTCCATCCGAGGTGCGCGTATGCAGAGGAACGGTGCAGAGAAGAAGGACCCGAACTGCGTGAACTCGACTCTCAGCATTTTGCCGCCTGCCATCTGGCCGAGAAGTTAGATCTCGAGGGAGTTATCGTCTAGAGACGCGGGCCGGGGTCGTTGAAGAGTGGATCCGCGCACACCGTTTATCTGCTTCTCTAAAGAACAGATAGAAATACCCTCTTGAAGCAGAGGAAACGAAGCTCCAAAGCCCCAGGAAAACAATTCCTGGGGCTTTATCCTAACTCGCAGAATGCCACAGCTGCATGCAATACACAAAGGGAGTGTCAGCAGTGAATGAGAGACTCTGGTACAAACAGCCGGCGGCAAATTGGAATGAAGCCCTGCCTATCGGCAGCGGACGTTTAGGGGCCATGGTTTTCGGTCGGCCCGAAAATGAAATACTCCAATTAAACGAAGATACACTCTGGTCTGGATTTAGTCATCCAGATACTCCGGCAGTCGACGGGCGTTATCTGAAGAAGATCCGCGAGCTTCTCGCCGCAGAGCGTTATGTGGAAGCCGACGAAATGACGAAGGTTTTTCAGGGCCCATTTACGCAATCGTATCAACCTCTAGGGACGCTGCATCTCCATTTCCAGCTTCCGGGAAGCCCCTTGGGATACCGACGCCAGTTGGATTTGGCAGAGGCCGTAACTTCCGTTTTATTTACCGCAGGCGGGACCGAATTCCGCCGGGAGTACTTGGCTTCGTACGCTGACCAACTCCTAGTTATTCACTGTGAAGCGGATAAGCCTGCTTCACACACTGTGCGCATCACCTTTATGAGTTCACTGCAGGCCGATTCTGCTGCGCAAGCGGCCGAGATCTGGCTGCACGGCCGTGCGCCTTCCCATGTAGATCCGAACTACGTACATAACCCTATACCCATCATCTACAGCGATGCTCCGGAAGAGCACGGCCTTTCTTTCTCTGCTGGAGTCCGCGTCTGGCCTCAGGGCGGCCATGTGAGGACGGAGGGCTCGGTGGTCGTGGTGGAGGAAGCCGACTCTATTACTATCATAGCTGCAGCAGCCACAAACTTCGCTGGACCCTTTGTACGACCCTGCGACAGCCAAATTGAGCCACGGGCACTCTGCGAAAGACACCTGGACGCTTTCAGCTCCTATGCTTCTGTCAAGGCCCGTCACATTCAGGATCATCACGCTCTCTTCGGCCGGGTCTCCCTAGAGTTAGGCAGTGACCACGACAGATGTTGCGAAAATGAGTCGCAACCTACGGACGTGCGTCTACGCAGTGTCCAGCAGGGAAAAGACGATCCAGGATTGGCTGCACTGTGTTTCCAATTTGGACGTTATCTTCTGACGGCCAGGTACGCAGCCTGCCAATCTCCAAGGCATATGGAATCAAGATATGCGACCCCCTTGGAGCTCAAACTGGACGCTGAATATCAACACCGAGATGAATTACTGGGCCGCTGAGACATGCAGCCTCTCGGAGTGCCACAGCCCTCTCTTCGATCTCATCGACGAACTGGCAGTATCTGGGCGAGGGGTAGCTCAGGCTCTTTACGGCTGCGGCGGGTGGGCGGCTCACCACAACACGGACATTTGGCGTCTGGCCAATCCAGTGGGTGGTGGTACCGGTCGGCCGCAATGGGCCATGTGGCCCATGGGAGGCATTTGGCTGACGGCTCACCTCTGGGAACACTATCTGTTTACAGGAGACCATGATTTCTTGATGACACGAGCATACCCCATAATGAAGGATGCAGCCCGGTTTTGTCTAGATTGGCTGTGCGAACAGGGAGATTGGCTGGTTACCGGGCCATCGACGTCTCCCGAGAATGTTTTTGAAGCGGAAGAAGGTTGGCCGACTGCAGTGGGTATGGCAGCAACCATGGATATGGCCTTAATAAGAGAACTGTTTGCTCACTGTGAAGAGGCTGCAGCCATACTGCGGGTGGATGAGGACCTTACTCAAGAGTGGGCGCAGTCAAGACAACGCTTGTACCCTTACAGCATAGGAGCCGCCGGCCAAATCCAGGAGTGGAGTAGGGACTTCCAGGAAATCGAAATCGGCCATCGGCACATCTCGCATCTTTACGGTTTGTATCCGGGCAGCGATATCTGCACCAATCCGGAATTGATAGCGGCTGCCCACCGTTCACTCCGACGACGTCTGTCTCAGGGTGGAGGCCATACAGCGAGATGGCTTGGGAGAGCGTGCAGGCACTGCTCGCCAAGTCAACGCTTCCTAGTCTACTGGACAACCATCCACCGTTTCAGATTGATGGGAATTTCGGCGGAACGGCCGGTATCGCCGAAATGCTCCTGCAGAGCCACGGCAGAACGGTGACGCTCCTTCCCGCGCTGCCGAAACAGTGGCCTCAGGGCCATGTCAGCGGTCTTCGAGCGCGTGGAGGATTTGTCGTGTCCATCGCCTGGTCAAAGGGTGAACTAGACGCAGTGACGATCGAATCCCTACTCGGAAACTCCTGCCGTATCGTCGCCCCCCAGACTCTCGAGATGACTCCGCCCGATGGGCCAAAACAAAAGGGGACCAGCTTTGAGTTTGTCACCAAGCCAGGCGAAGTGTTTCACCTGAGGAAGGGAGTATCAACGTCATGACAGGGCAACGTCTGGACCGATTACTCTCTTGCCGCAGTAGACGAGGGGCTC
>SLOG01000052.1 GCA_007132635.1 Limnochordia bacterium | reverse complement strand
TGTGCGCGATTTTCTTGGTAAAGAAGTGTTTTAGAAGCATAGCGACTCCTTTGCAGAGTTGGTTGTTTAACGATACAGCAAAAAGACCTTTTGGTAGTGTTCTGCGGAGGGAGTTAAAATCCCTTTTATCTATTGGCCCTGGATTGGCGCGAGAAACCGGCGGGCGAGGACGGTGTGTCCGCGCGCGCCGGTTCGGGTAACTCTTATCTGCCTTCGGTTCTATGGCTCAATGAAACTGCCCTCTTGATTGTCGAAGAAGCTGTTAGCCGTCTCCACATCGTCATTCAGGAATACCGTAGGCCGTGTTTTGGCAATCCCATAGCCACGGCTGTAGCCGAAGGTGCTGTTCCGCACATCAAGGCGGGCGTCGGTGGTACGACGGCCGACACTGAGGTTAGCTGGTTCGAGAACATTGCTTTCGATAGAACCAGCACCACCGTATTCCACGATAACGTGCTCCATCACGTTAGCCTCAAGAGTGCCTATCTGGATCCCGTACCAGAAACCCGGTAGATCCTGCATACCCGTGAAGACGATAGGTTCGGCTCGGCTGCCTATGGCGGTAAGCCGGCTGTCATCAATAAACCGCAGACCCGTGTTATTATCAAAACGGAATTCCGCCCCAGGCTCGATGGTAACGTGACTGCGCAGTACCTGCGCCACGTCACCGGTCATGCGGTACGGGACATCCAAAGCCTGCCAGTACCGAGCGTCCGATGAGTCAATCCGTCCTTGATTACCCGAACTGTGGACGATGACGAAGTCATTGCCGTGCAGATTGCCAGCATGACTCGAACTGCGGTCCAGCTCGTGCAGGTTGGCCGGCGTCAGCCGGACAGGCCCTTCCGCGTTCTCGGTAAAGGTGTTGTTGTAGGAATCCTTGAGATGTCCTGTATGGCGAACATACATGCCGTATTCGCCGGACTGCCGCAGTATACTGTGCTGCAGCGTCACCTGCCCCGCCGCTATACGGCCGCCCACCACCAGGTTTGCCAGCTGGACGTTGCTTTCAAAGGCTGTCGAACCGCCGTACTCAATGATGGTATCCCGCAGAATGCTGTCGCGCTCCGAGGCCGTCGGCGTATTGCGCATTTGGATGCCGGCCCAAAATCCGGGAATCTTCTCCACACCGGTAAACAGCGTGGGCGCCGAGGGATCCCGACGACCGTTGCCATTGGGTCTGATGTCGGTGCCGGTCCGAATAACGGCGTCGCCGTCAAACACGAAACCTGCATCCCGAGTAAACTCAAACTCGGCCCCGGGCTCAATGGTGATGAAGCTGTTTTCGATTCGGTTAAGGTAATCGATCCGGTACGGGACGTCCAAAGCCTGCCACGTACGCTGATCACGGCTGTCAATGGCCGGATTTCTATTGTTGAATGCCAGGACGTAGTCGTGGTCATTGCCTGTGTAGTACGAACGACCATCGACGTAATGCAGGGCGTTAATGTGAACCTTTGCGGGTCCCAGGGCGTTGCCTGTGAACTGATTCTGCCCCGCCTCCGGCATCCTCGAGTCCTGCCGAAGCTTCAGGCCCCAGCCGCCCGAGTAGCGCAGCAGGCTGTCCTGAAGGATGAGGCGGCCATCGGTAACCCGGCCACCTACCACTAGGTTTGCAGGGTCTAAGGTGCTTTCGAAGGCCCTCGCTCCCCCGTACTCGATAGTGACATGAGCCATACGATTGTTACTGCTCATGGTGTGCACTTGGATGCCATCCCACCAACCCCGATCGCGCTCCGTACCGGTGAAGAGTATGGGGTTGCGAGGGGTGCCGACAGCGGCAATGGAGCCACTGTTGCGCACGCGCAGACCTGTCTGGTACTCAAACTGGAAAATGGCTCCGGGTTCGATTACCAGTGCAGCATCAACGTTAAGGGGACGCGTGACACGGTAGATATAGGCGCCACTCAGAGTAGTCGGTTCCGTAATAGGATCGGACAGGGTTATGTGATTGCGCACCGTGACAGCCTGGCTGGTAGTTCCTTCTGCGTCCCCTACGGCAAAGAAGCCCGTAAAGGTGTAATCTCCCGGGGTGCTGCTGTCGAAGTCCGCACTCTCCCAATCTACTGCCGGTGTCTCGACGGCATTGTCGCTCAACGTAACGGTAGCCGATGCCGGCAGATGAGTCTGTATAACCTGTTCTAACGTGGTTCCAACGTTAACGAATATCCGTTCATCCACCTCTGTCACCGCATGGACAACGTACAGATCCTGGCCGTTTCCGTCTCCCTGGGCCCCAACTGCTGCTGCAAGGCCGAAGACCATAACAACCAAAACCATACCAACTGCCCTTCGCCATGGAAACCCGTGCCGTTTCTCTGTCTTCATCTGCTTATACCTCCCTGTTCATCTTCTGCGGTCTGGGTGGAAAAGCGGAAAAAGCCAAAGCCATCCCAGACCATTAATTACTAAGTACACACGTTTTTATATCCTTTATAATACCACGATTTTCCTGAAGGGTCAAGCTGCAGACCGATGCGTCAACGTCCTTCTAGCTGTCTAGGAAGGCTCGGGCCCGAACGCTATGAGGTACAGTGTCGATTCCTCCACTCCGTCTAGGTCCAGCAGTTGATCCATCTCTGCATCGACGAATCCGCAGATGGCTACTGTACCCAGGCCGCAGAAAGATGCAGCGTTCATGATGTTCTGGGCAATATGGCCCACCTCCAACAGAACATAGCGATACCCTCGGTCCCCATACTTAAAGGTAGTCCGCTGAAACACCCCTGTCAGTAGAATCACCCCAGCAGCGCCCGCAAAGATCTCTTCTTGATAGTGAGGCCCGGAAAACCTGGGCCTTAAGTCTTGCTGCTCCAGAACCTCTAACTTGTGGCCCCTCACGTTGTAATGGTAAAGGCCCTCGGCCAGACCATCCATCCGGAAACTGACAACATAGCTCTCCACAGGGTACAGCGCTCCGGCTGATGGTGTTGTCCGCAGATGGCGCAGCAGCTCGCCTGAATCGTCTCGCAGCTCTCCGGTGATGCCACTGCCGCACCAAAGCATGCTGGCTAGGCTGGACAGGTCTGCGTTGGCTCCGCCAAAACTCCTAATGGAGCGCCTCTCGCCAACAATCTCCTCGAGACTCTTCTTCGCATCGGGCAGCCCCTCCGGCAATTCTACCTCCGGATTACCTCTATATTCTTTGAAACAGTGGAGCAAGGCCCTCTGAAGTACAGGATCACTGGAGATTCGCAGAGATCGAAGAGCTTCCTCTCGATCATACCGTCTCATCTTTGTGTTTTCGTGATACAGTTCCGACAAAGCCGGTTCTCTTGTAGTCATGGTGATCGCTCCCAACGTCCAATCAGTCTAGGGATAAGGATGTGGATCCGGATTGAGGCCGTCTCGATCGACCGGCGCTGTTCGCAGTCCCAGCCGGACAGGAACCTCATAGAGTCGCCGTCCCCCTAAGAACCTCTGCGTGTACGGTCCGTTCAGCGGCTGCAGACTAGGTATTAAGGCCTTGGCGACAGAGAATCCGAGCGCCGCCATGTCTGGAGTCGTCAGATCCACGGCAAAGCATTCCAACCTGTGTTTCGCCAACTCCTCCTTGAGCACATGCAGCTGCTTCTCCGTCGTCATGTCCACGCCCTTCAACAGGCGTTGGGCTTCCGCTGCCGGAGGCGTCTCCAAAAGAAACTCCAGTGCCGACAGCATCTCTCCTTGGGCGTAGAGCATAGTATGGTCGTCAAAACTGATGACGTCATCGTAATTTCTGTGCAGCGGCTTCGTGGTCTTCTGCTTTGCCAACCGGCGGGCATACTCCCAGGTCTGGGCGCTTTCGACTAACGCTTTCCTGGCCGCGTTAAGAGGGTTCAAATGAGCCGCTCCTCCCACGGCTGCCAGGGGTTTTTCTCCTCGGGTATCAATCACGACGCTCAAAAATGTCGGAATGGCCAGGTCCGACGAGAGCCGGAAGAGATGGTATTCCAAACCACGGGCCGCCAAGGTATTGGTGTACAGCTCCTGCAGCGAAGGGTCCGCATCCAATGGTATCCGCTTCGGAGCCATGCGGTTGAGCCACATTACGGTGAACGCGTCTCGCTCGACTACCTCATAGATGGCTTTCAGCAGTGCTTTTCGGAACGTGCGGGCACAGGCGCAGCCGGTAGAGATGGAGG
>SLOG01000244.1 GCA_007132635.1 Limnochordia bacterium | reverse complement strand
TTCTCAGTGCGGTCAACGACTATGCGCTGCTGGCGGAGTCTGTATTGGCCCACCACGAGAGGTGGGACGGTGCCGGCTATCCCCGAGGGCTTCAGGGCGAGGCGATCCCGCTGACAGCCCGCATTCTAGCGGTGGCCGCGGCGTACGCTGCCATCGTCAGCGAAGCTCCCCACCGTCCAGCCAGGAGCCATGGAGAAGCCTTGGAAGAACTGCAGGCCTGTGCCGGCAGCCAGTTTGATCCGGACATCGTTCGGTTGTTTGTCGAGACGATGAACCGGGACCCAGTGGCGGCGGGTCTCTAATGGACGCCTATCCCTCGCGGGTCGCCCGCGAATGTGCAGGAGGTCTTCTATGCGCCTAGTACCAATTTCCATTATTCCAGAGGGCAGCATCTTGGGCCAGTCCCTCAGTGACGAGCAGGGCCATATCCTTCTCCAGAGGGGCGTCAAGTTAAAGTCCACGTTTCTCCAGCAGCTGCTAAAGCGCGGGTATACGAGCCTGTACATCGAGGATGCGTTTACGGAAGCCGAAGTGGTGGAGGTCTACCAGCCCCAGGTGGTGGCGGAGATCATCGCTGTGGCCCAGTCCGTCACCGAACAGTTGGGTCAGCCGCAGGTAAGCCAGCGGGGGGTCGGCGAGAAGATCAGCAGGCTCACGCAC
Organism: Limnochordia bacterium; assembly: GCA_007132635.1. Taxonomy (GTDB): domain Bacteria; phylum Bacillota; class Limnochordia; order Darwinibacteriales; family SLO01; genus SLOG01. Next base: position 3,464 of record SLOG01000244.1, on the reverse strand, counting down.
ATCTTGGAAGGCCTGCTGGACACGATTCTGGCAAACCCCGATTCCGTCGTGCATCTTCTGACCTTGTCCAGTTTCGATCAGTTTACCTACAAACACTCGTTAAACTGCATGGCGCTCGCGGTGATGCTGGGAGATGCCCTCGACCTGGATCGGGGCAGTCTTCTCAATCTGGCTATGGGGTCTGTTTTTCACGACATGGGGAAGTTCTTTCTGTCCAAAGACATTCTGCTGAAACCAAGTAAGCTGACCCCAGACGAAATGGACTGCGTGCGCAGACATCCAAGAGATGGTTACGACTACCTAAAGAAGGCCAGCCAACTGCTGCCTACAGCTCGCATCATGGCGCTGGAGCACCACGAGAAGTGGGATGGATCCGGGTACCCGGCGGGTAAACGCGGCGACGAAACTTTTTTGCACAGCCGGTTGTTTGCGGTCTGTGATGTGTTTGAGGCCCTGACCGCAAACCGCCCCTACCGGGCGGGCTGGAAGGTCAGCGAGGGTCGTGCCTTTGTCATCAGCGGCGGCGGAAGCCACTTTGACCTTGACATCGTCCGGGAGTTCGCCCGGTGCGTGAATCCCTATCCGCTGGATTCTTTTGTACGTTTGTCCGACGGCCGAGAAGGGGTTGTTCGGCAGGTCAAGCGGGGCATGATGGACTATCCCGATGTGGAGATTTTCGTGGAAAACGGACGAGCGGTACAGCCCTATGTGGAAATGCTGGCCAAGAGTCACCGTGTGGTGGTTGAAGCAGCCATCGACGAGTTTTCTGTGCGAGGGATTCCCCTGGTTAGTGAAGGCTGAAATGGTCCCGCTTGTCAAAATCAGCGGCGGTCTTTTGGTGAGAATCTTTGGTCTGGATGTTCGCTATCAAAGAACGACCGGATGGCTGCTTTGTCCTTTAGGAGGCACATCGATATGGAAATGCAGGCACAATCCAAGGATTTGCTTTCCTTTGTGAAGGAGAATCCGCATCCATCGTCTCTAGTGGACCGAGAGGGCAGATATGTGATGGTCTCCGATTCGCTGGCTCGCGTACTTGGGCGCACTGGTGAAACGGTAATTGGGCAAAGGTTTGAGGACTTGCTCCCACAGGATGTCTGCCAGCAGTTTCGCGCGGCTCTGGCTGAGGTGCAGACTCGCGGCACGGCTGTCCAAAAAGAGGAGACGGTATCTGTCGCTGGTGTGGAGCGCAGTTACGTGACCTATCTCTATCCTGTGAGAGGAAGCGAAGGCGGCGTCGAACTCATTGCGGTTCAGTCCCTTGATGTCACGGAAGCCAAACGAAGTCAAGAGGAAGCCCAACAGCGGCATGAGCTACTCTTAGCGGTGATGAACAGCATTGATGCCTTGGTGTATGTGGCGGACCTGGAAACCCATGAGGTTTTGTTCGTCAATAATTATGGTAAGCGTATCTGGGGAGATGTCGCTGGGAAAAAGTGTTGGCGCGTGTTTCACCAGGAAGGGGAACCTTGTGCGTGGTGTTCCAACAATCTCCTCCTCACAGAGGATGGAACCCCCTCCGCCCGCTACGGATCCGAACGGCAGCTCACGGCGGAGGGACGCTGGTATGACGGGAGAGTTCGTGCCATCCGATGGGTCGACGGGCGAGTGGTCCGGCTGAAGACGGCTATGGATGTTACCCAACGGAAGAAGGCCGAAGAGGCACTGCAACGTCGAGAGCAGGACATAGAGGCCATTCTGCTTTCCATTGGCGATGCCGTGATCGCGACGGATGGGCAGGGATCGGTTACGCACATGAATCCCGTAGCGGAAGAGCTCACCGGGTGGCCCGCAGCCGAAGCTGAAGGCAAACCCTTGCGTGACGTGTTCTATATCATCAACGCCAAGACTCGGCAGCGAACCGAGGATCCCGTGGCCGAGGTTTTGCGTTACCACAAACGGGTTGACTTAGCCAACCACACGGCCATCATCTCCCGCGAAGGGGTGGAACGGCAAATTGCGGACTCAGCCGCTCCCATTGTCGATACCGATGGGAAGACCCAAGGGGTGGTGTTAGTCTTCCGCGATGTCACCGCTGAATACGAACTTCGGGAGCAGATCCAGGCCAGCGAGGAACAGTTTCGCAGTCTGTTCGAGAATTCCACCGATGCGGTTGCTATTCATGACTCCATCTTGGATGGCGAGGGAAGACCGGTGGACTACGTCTTTTTAGAGGCCAACCGAGCGTTTGAGGACCATACTGCGCTTCGGGTCCAGGACGTTTTGGGCAAGCGTGTGACCGAAGTGCACCCGGGAATCAAGGACACAAAACTGATCAGCGTGTATGGAGACGTGGTCCTCACAGGCAAACCGGCAGCCTTTGAGTACTCCTTTAACGAAGATGGACCTCACTACAGTGTTAACGCCTTTGCGATTGGTGGCAGGCGTCTTGCCGTGGTGTTTCGCGACATAACCGCCCGCAAACGAGAAGAAGCCCGGTCACGAGAGACGGCTGCCAGGGCGGAGCGCCAACGTTCGGCTTTTGCCCGCCTGTCCAGCGACCGCTCCATCCACGATGGCGACCTAGAAGCGGCTAAGCGGGTTATTACAGAGGCGGCAGCCGAGGCTATGCAGACAGAGCGGGTGAGTATATGGATGCTCTCGGATGATAACCGTTACGTGACATGTATAGACCTGTTCGACCGTCCTGCAGAGACGCACTCGGAAGGGCTCACTGTCAACGTATCAGGACAGGATGCGTACCTGGAGGCACTCCGGTCCATGGCTCCTGTGGCGGCATCCGATGCCCTTACTTCGCCATTAACCAAAGAGCTCGTGCCTGGGTACCTGGTTCCCGCGGGGATTTCGTCTCTGCTCGATGCGGGCATCTTGGTCGACGGTAAGTTGGCAGCGATACTCAGTTTTGAGCAAGTAAGTGCCGAGAGAACGTGGGTTCCGGATGAGGAGTCTTTTGCGAGCGGAGTAGCTTCCGTCGTGGCCAACGTGCTGTTCAACGCCGAACGACGGCGGTTTGAAGAACGCGTTCGGAACAGTCAGAGACTTCTGCAGGCCACACAGGAAATGGCCCATCTTGGGAGTTGGGAACTGGACTTAGGCACCAACCAGTTGAATTGGTCGGATGAGGTGTATCGAATTTTTGGGCTGCAGCCACAGCAGTTTCCGGCGACGTACGATATTTTCCTGGAGTTTGTCCATCCCGACGACCGGGACGATGTCCACCGGGCGTACGTCGAGTCCGTCCAGAGCGGTAAGGAAGGCTATGAGATCGAGCACCGTATTGTCCGTTGGGGCACGGACGAGATTAGGTATGTCCACGAAAAATGCATACACGTCAGGGATCGGACAGGTGCCGTGGTTCGCTCTATTGGTATGGTTCATGACCGCACAGAACGCAAGGAAGCCGAGAACAGACTAAGGCATTCGGAGGAGAAGTACCGCGCGTTTACGGAGCAGTCCATGGAAGGGGTCTATATGCATGACCTCGAGGGAAATATCCTTGAGGC
>SLOG01000139.1 GCA_007132635.1 Limnochordia bacterium | reverse complement strand
CTCATGCAGAGGCGCCTCCTTTTTAGACTGACTGGTTAGTTTAAAAATAGCATGTCTTGGACTGCGTGTCAAGCTGTAAGTTGATGGTGTGATGGGGGTGCACGCACAAAAACTCGGTACCGAATATTCTGGCAATATGCTATCCTAGGCAGCCAGAATTCGTCCCAGGGGCTGCCCTGATAGAAGGCAGTGCATATCCACTCTGTGAAAATCTCAAAACCAGGCAATGGAAAAAGCACCCCAGAAGAGTGCTTGTTGAGAACACTTAGGGCTCTATTCGCTTTTCAGCCAACTTATACACCAAATCGTCAGTGCGAACAGAAATTACATGACTTTCATGACATGGTCTTCCTTGACGATGCCATAGACCACACGAATGCCCAGCTTCTGTAGTTTGATTTTGCAGTAACTGGCCAGTTTGGATGTGGATTGGTTACTAAGCGGTTTACCGTAACCACCTTCATAGTTAGGCAATGGGTTTTGCGCCACTTTTGTGATGGCTTTGAGTACCTGTATCTGCTGGGATCTGTCCAGTTTGTCCAAATCATTAGCTGCCGCCTTCAAATACTCTACCGACCAGCTCATTAGTCTAACTCCACATCTCCGACATCCAGTTCGTCTTCCGTAATCTGCAGCTTCTCAATCAGATCCTTCTGCCTCACAAAGTCCGATGGTGTCGCAGATTTCATACGTTGCTCAGCTTCGACAAGGAGCTGATAGTTTTCCACTATTTCCATTAACTCTTTGTACTTGTCCGGGTTGATCAAAACGCAGGTCGGCGTATTGTTCTTTACCACAATTTTGACACCACTGCTGGCTACTTCCTCGAAAATTTTGCCTGCTTCGCCTTTGTTGAATCGAGAAATCGGAACCATGGCATCAATTAGGTTTCGCATATCGTGATCGAGCATCAGCCACACCTCTTCCTAAAGACTCTATGAAGGTCTCTTCGGTCTCCATTATATCCTACACTGTTTTTTTTATCAACATATTTATCGATATAACGGTCAAGCATCTAACTCTCCGACGCTCCAAACACCCAAAAAATCGTATCATCAAAACTACACCGTTGAACAACCAGCTTGACACGAACGTCTCACATGTGATGGGGTGACTGGTGACGTTCAGAATTAGATAGGACATTTCCTTTTTTTGCGGAATGCTGTCTCGAAGGAAAGTCAACAGAGAGGGCGTGCATATACGTGGCAGTGCAGTCACCGAAGTTTGGCATCATCGGCTGTGGAAATATCGCGCGGTTCCATTTCGAGGGTCTGCGGAAGGCTGGAGCCGAAGTGGTTCATGTTGTGGATCGGAGAGAGGATGTGGCGGATCGGTATGTAAAGGAGTTCGGGGCCAAGTTTTCGACAGACTACCGAGCGCTGTTGCGGAATCCAGAAGTCAGTGTGGTCACGATCTTGACCAGCAGCCAGTATCACTACCCGATGGCCATGGAGGCGCTGGCGGCGGGGAAGGATGTCGTTTGTGAGAAAACCATGATGGATTGTGCGGACGAAGCCGAGGCCGTTGCTAAGCGTGCGGCTGAGACTGGCCAACTGTTTTTCACTGCGTACATGAAACGGTTCTTCCCGGCGGCGATCAAAGCAAAGGAGTTGGTACCTCGCCTAGGGACGCTTTTCAGTGCCCAGGTGCGAGCCTATCAGCAGTGGGGTAATTACTACGATATCGAACCGGGCGCGGCTGTCAGCACGATGCCTTTGGACAATTACGGAGGCGCCATCATTAAGTGCGCGGGCAGCCACATGATTGACATGACACTCTATCTCCTGGGACGACCGGCGAGCGTGTACGCGCACGTAGATTATGTACCAGGTACGGCGTTTGACCGCAAAGCGACGGCGCTGCTGGAATATGACTGCGGGCTAGCTGTTTCCCTGGAAGCCGCCACGCATCCGCTCAAGCGCATAGGCTACGAACGCAACTCGTGGGATGAGTTCATCCAGATTAACGGCGTGAATGGGCGGTTAGAGCTCTTTACCGTGAAATGGGATGAACCCGAGAACAACCCAGCCCTTCTAATCCACTACGACAACGAAACGGAGACGACCACAGAACATCGCTTTGGCTGTGTTAACCCCTTTGATGTGGAGATGGAGTACATGGTCCGCTGTCTGCAGGATCGCGTCCAGGGGAGTCCGAGCGCCGTGGATGGGTTCAATGTGGATTTGGTTATCGAGAGTATGGTGGAGTCGTCGAAGCGGCGTGCACCGCTTACGTTCGACTGGCGAGGTTTGTAGGATCGGCTATGGAGATGGGAGGGTTGTTCGTGAAGACTCATTTTGTCAAGAAACCAATGCAGTTTTCGGTGCGGGATGTCGAAGTCGAAGCCCCAGAGTCAGATGAGATCGTTGTGGCGCCGCGAGCCTGCGGAGTGTGCGGCTTTGACGTGCTTACAGCAAAATTTCTAGCAGAAGACTGGATGGGTATCGGTCATGAGGTCACGGGGGAAGTGGCCGAAGTCGGAACCGCCGTGCGCAACGTTGCGGTCGGGGATCGTGTGGTCGTGGAAAACTCGACGTTCTGCGGACTCTGCGTGCAGTGTAAACGCGGTAACGTTGTGCACTGCAGTTCCATGAACCACTACCTATCCCCCGGAGCCTTTGCGGAGCGTCTAAAGGTCAAAGCAAGGGCAGTGTATCCGTTGGGTGACCTCGATTTCTGCGCGGGCGCGCTGGCCGAACCGCTTACAGTAGCCATCGACATGGTAGAAGCAGCAGACATTCCGCTCAGCGGATCCGTCGTGGTGTTTGGGCCGGGCCCCATCGGTCTCATGATCTGCCGTCTTGCCCTGCTGAAAGGTGCGGCCCGCGTCTACCTCACCGGGCATGCCCACTCGGAAGCCCGCTGGCAGGCTGCAGACACCATCGGCGTCACGGAAAAACTGTATGTGGACGCACCGGGCTTTTCTCTGCAGGAGTACTTCCGGGAGCACGAACCGCAGGGCGTCGATCGAGTATTGGTGACATCGCCGCCCGCTACCGTCGCGGAGGCGGTCGATATCTGTCGCTTTGGCGGGATTATCGCCTACGACGGCATTTCCTTCGATGCCAGCCAGCAGATCGTCTTGGACGGCAACGCGCTCCATTTCAAGAGACTGCAGCTGCGGGGCGTCCATTCGGTCCCCAATTTGGGGTGGCCTCAGGCACTAGATCTGCTCGGGCGGCGGGTGATTGATCCGGAAGTGTTCATCTCGCAGACGTTTCCGTTCGCGGAAGTCCCGGAAGCGGTACGGTTTGCCGCGGACAACCGCAAGGATACGGTGAAAGTCATGGTGGACTTTGCCTTGTGATATGAGTAAGGAGGCGGAGGCGGTGAAAGAGACTTGGAGCCCTCGGGCGCGCATGGTAGCGGCGTATCGAGGAGAGTTTTCGGATAGGGTGCCGGTGGCCCCGGAGTTTTGGTACTACGTGCCGGCTCGGCTGCTGGGCACTACGATGATTGAGTTCGAACGGGATGTGCCGCACTGGCAAGCTCTCCAGCATACATTCCGTCACTATGGCACCGAAGGGTGGGGTGCCGTCGGACCGGCCGCGCAGCACGGTTCGAACACGCACAAGACTACCGAACGCTGGATGGGATCCGATCGGCTGGAGGTATCCCATGCACTCACCGTAGGGGGGCGCACGCTCACGGCCCGACGAATGATGGATACCCACGAGCCTTCGTGGGGACTGGAGGGCTTTGTCAAGGACTTCGAGAGGGACTGGCCGGTGTATGCGGATTGGAGTTTAGTGCCGCCGAAACAGCTGGATTGGCAGCCAGTGCAGGCTGCCTTGGACGCGGTGGGCGATGATTACCTGCTCGAGGTTTTCATCGGTACGCCGTTCATCGATTTCGCCGGTGGATCTCGCGACGGTGGCTTCGAGCAGGTGATTGTGGATCTATGGGAACACGAGGTATTCCTAACGGCGCTCCAGGAGCGCTATATTGAGCATGTTGTCGCCAAGATTGAGGCAGCGTTTCGTCATACCAGCGCGGAATCGATATTCATTGGGTCGGGCTGGTCCAGTCTGTCGCTTCTGAGTCCCCAGCTGTGGCGCCGTTGGGAAAAACCGGTCCTGGAGGCGGCCGTCGCCGCGGCCCATGCGCAGGGGGGACTGGTTCATCATCACTTCCACGGCCGCTGTATGGGCGTTCT
>SLOG01000002.1 GCA_007132635.1 Limnochordia bacterium | reverse complement strand
CGATACTTCCCAATTACGAGTGCCTTTCCAGATTATGCCAGAATGCCTGAGCACGTACGGCGCTTAGAGCTCCTGTATGCTCATGATCCGGAAAGAGCCGCTGCTATCATCGCCGAAGAAATGGAAGCCTTGGGCGCATCGCTTGTAAACGGCATCTGGCACTACGAAGGCGAGCCCGTAGAGCTGATCTTGGTGATCCGGACGGAGGACGAACGGCTGGACATCGGTGACTATGTGGCCTCGCTCTTGGAGGACATTGGGTTTGTGGTAGACCGCCAGTACAAGACAGCAGCAGAAGCATCTCCCATTTGGATCGGCAGCGACCCCAATGCTGGTCTGTTCCATGTGTACACCGGTGGTTGGGTTACGACTGTTGTATCACGCGACCAAGCAACGAACTTTGACTTCTTCTACACGCCTCGCGGCTTAGCCTTCCCGCTGTGGCAGGCGTACCAACCTACGCCAGAGTTTGATGAAGTCGCCAACCGCCTAGGCCGTCGAGACTTCACCACCCTAGAGGAGCGTACCGACCTCTTCATCGAGGCCATGGAGTTAGCCCTTGAGGACTCGGTGCGAATCTGGCTGGCTGACGTACAAGGGATAACCCCGCGCCAAGCTGAGATTAGTGTGGCAGCGGACTTGGCCGGAGGCATCTCGGGTGCATTTCTCTGGGCTCATACCGTCCGAAGAGGCGAGGAAATCGGCGGTGAGCTCACCGTAGGTCTTCCCAGCGTTCTTCCCGAACCGTGGAATCCGCTGGACGGCAGCAATTGGTTGTTTGACATGATGCTTATCCGCGGCACATCAGACTTCGGATTCCTCTATGATCCGTTCACCGGGCTGCATCATCCTCAGCGAGCGGAAAGGGCCGAGGTTTTCGTCAAGGAAGGCCTTCCAGTAGAACGAACGCTTGACTGGGTGTCGCTGGAGTTCGTGGAGGAAAACACTGTTCCTGACGACGCATGGATCGACTGGGATCCCATTCGCCAAGAGTTCATCACTGTCGGCGACAAGCATCCCGAAGGTCTCACAGCCAACCGGAAGACTATTGTGCACTATCCGGAAGAGCTGTACGACACCAAATGGCATGACGGAAGCACATTCTCCATCGCTGACATTGTGCTGGCCATGATCCTGTCCTTTGACCGAGCGAAAGAGGACAGTCAGATCTTTGACCCAGCTCAAGTGCCTTCGTTCGACTCCTTCATGCAGCAGTTCAGAGGGGTTCGTATCGTCAGTGAGAACCCGCTGATCATCGAAAACTACAGCGACGCTTACTATCTGGATGCAGAGCAGTTCGTCGGCACATGGTTCCCATACTATGCTCAAGGACCGGGGGCGTGGCACACCCTGGCACTCGGTATCCGGGCTGAGGTCAATCAGGAATTGGCTTTCTCCCAGGATAAAGCCGACAAACTACGTGTAGAGTGGCTCAACATGGTAGCTGGTCCCAGCCTCGAGGTCCTGAAACGCAACCTTGAAGAAGCCGTATTTGTGCCGTACGCTCCAACCTTAGACCGTTACATTTCCTCGGAGGATGCGGTCACGCGCTGGAACAACATGCGGAGTTGGTATGCCGAGAAGGGTCATTTCTGGATCGGTTCTGGACCGTTCTACCTAGAACGTGCATTCCCCATCGAGGGCATGGTGCACCTCAAGCGTTTCGTCGACTTCCCCGATCCCGCACTAAAATGGCTGCGGTTTGGCGAACCGATGATTGCGGAAGTAGAAATCGAAGGCCCTGCCCGAGTAACTGTGGGCGAAACGGCAACCTTCGACGTCTGGATCGACTTTGCGGATGAACCGTATCCCACAGAGTTGTTGAGCGAAGTCAAGTTCCTTCTCTTTGATGCCGTAGGCGACCTGGCTCATATCGGCAACGCCGAGTTGGTCGACGAAGGCTGGTGGAGCATTGAGCTCGGCAGCGACTTCACAGCGGATCTGGCGGTAGGAGCCAACCGACTTGAGGTTATCGTCGCGCCAACAGTAGTCAGTCTACCGACCTTCGAAAACGTTCAGTTCGTTACTGTCCCGTAGAAGAATGTGTGCAGAGATACCGGTGTTGGGAATCACGAAGGGGCCTCCCTTCGTGATTCCCGTTCCAATGCTGTCATGAGAGGAGTTTGGGTATGGTCAAAATGAACACAGCCCCTGAATCCTCCGCTGTCGCTCGAGTGCTGCGCTACACCGCCGGACGGCTCGTCAGCCTCTTCATAACCGTCGTTATCGGGGTCTACCTTACGATTCTGGTGGCCAATATGGGCGGATACGTCGACGATATCCGCCGCTCACAGATTCGGGAATCCATATCCATCAGCGTGATGGCAAACGAGGAGATCATGAGCCTTACCCCGGCAGAACGAAATCAGCACATTGATCAGCGTGTCGAACTGGAAGAAGCACGTTTGGGCCTAGACAGGCCTTTTCTCATACGCAGCTTCACCTACCTCTCCAACGCGCTTCGTTTGGACCTTGGGCGTGCGGAGTACCTGACCAGCGACAGCGGATCTCGGCAGGTGCGCCTTATCATCCTTGAACGCCTGCCTCCCACACTGCTTCTGTTTGCCACGGCCGAACTATGCCTGTTTTTCACGGCGATCCTGATTGCCCTGGCCTTATCCAGGCGTTACGGCAGTGCGGTTGATCGGTTTATGGTGGCCTTAGCACCCACATCGGCCGCCCCTTCATGGTTTTACGGCATCTTTCTTATTCTTGTTTTCGCCGGCATCCTCGGAGTGCTCCCCTTCGGCGGCATGGTCGGTGCACCTCCGCCCGCGAGTACCTGGGCGTATGCCGCCAGTATGCTGAAACACCTTATCCTACCTGTACTAGCCATCGTCATCAGTGCAGTCTTTTTGACTATCTATTCATGGCGGACGTTTTTCCTTATCTATTCCAGCGAAGACTACGTGGAGATGGCAAAAGCCAAAGGATTGAGTTCGTCAGCCATCGAACAGCAGTATATTCTCCGCCCAACCCTGCCGACGATAATCACGAGTTTCGCTTTAACGTTGATTTCCATGTGGACAGGGGCAGTAGTTCTGGAAACCATATTTAACTGGCCCGGCTTGGGCCGATTGCTGTACCAGGCCATCGGAGCACACGACACGCCTGTGGTGGTGGGCTCGGTTGTCATCTACGCCTATCTGCTGGCCTTTACGGTATTCTCGCTGGATATCATCTATGCGCTGATTGATCCCAGAGTGAAAGTGGGGGTAGAACGATGACCAAACGTCTTAAGCGCCTGCTCTCTGCCATGGTCACCTATCCGTCCGCTGTGTTTGGCCTGGGCATTATCCTTTTTCTTATCGCCCTGTCTGTCTACAGCGTGACATCCCTTCCGTACAGCGAAGCTGTAGCGGCCTGGCGCGGAGGCGAAGGAATGTGGCAGGCTAACCCCCGCAATGCTCGGCCAGTCTGGTACAACCTCGTGCCGGGAATAAACCGGCCCGTAACCATTGACCTAGCATCTGACGACTATTCTGCCACTGCCACGCGAGTGGAACTGGCTCCCGGGCTTGTTGAAACACAGATAACCTTCGAATTTGACTATACGTACGATGGATTCCCTCGTGAACTAGCGCTTTTTCTGACCGGGCGGTTTGAGGAAAAGCGTCCCCACGCAGAGTTTCTGTGGCGCACGCCTGACGGGCGGGAGATCTCGCTTGGCGACAGAACAATAGGCAGCTCCGAGAGTGTCCGCATCTCGCAGGATACCCGCCTCCAGCGCCGCCTCGGCGGGCTGTCTCCCGAAGTGGGCCTGTTTCTGGACCCGGACTCGGACTATACCGTCCCTCAAAAGGGCCGCTATGAACTGGTGGTGGACGGCCTGGTCTTCGAGGACGACTCAACGATCGAAGCACGGTTCATCGCTTACGGCCAGCTCCACGGCCTTGCCGGCACGGACCATCGCCGCCGCGACCTCATGGTTGCCCTCCTGTGGGGCACCCCTGTCGCCTTGGCCTTTGGGTTTCTTGCCGCTGTCGGTTCAACATTCACGACCATGATCATCGCCGGAATCGGAGTCTGGTATGGCAGCTGGGTGGATGCAGCTATCCAGCGGATCACCGAAGTAAACCTGATTCTGCCTGTGCTGCCGATTCTCATCATGATCGGCACCATGTACTCTCGGAGCATCTGGGTCATCTTGGGCGTGG
>SLOG01000292.1 GCA_007132635.1 Limnochordia bacterium | reverse complement strand
GGGCTGATGGGGTTTAAGTTCGACATCTCCGGCATGCTGATACCCGTGATCTTCGTGGTAACTCCGGCTTTGGTCCTCATTGATGCGACATTCTTGGACGTTGTCAAAGTGGTGATGTCTTCCAGTATCGGCCTCATGAGCATGGCCGCCTTCTTGCAGGACTGGCTGGTCACCAAGTGCTTTCTCTACGAACGTGCTTTACTCTTAGCTTCAGCACTGCTCTTGGTTTCCCCGATTTTAGTCTATGACTTCTTGGGTCTAGCTTTGCTCCTAGGTGTCTACTTCTGGCAGAAACAACGAGTGCGTCAGCAGCTGGTCAAGGCTCCAGCTCACTGAAAGAGCATTTCATGAAAGGAAGGTAGCGATGCTGAGCGGTGAACGATTCTACTGTGATGAGTCCAACGTACCACGTTATGAGCTCCCTGTGCTGCTGCAGGATGTCCATGGGGAGCCTGTTCGGGACGCAGCCGATTGGTGGCACTGTCGACGGCCGGAGCTTGTTTCTCTGTTGGAACAATACGTCTATGGCGCGACCCCGACTGCGTCGGTGGATGTCAGCGGGTCGCTTCTCCAAGAAGACAGGGTGCTGGACGGGGCAGCACGACAACGGCTGATTCTGCTGACTATCACACATGGGGAGCGCCGGCACGAAGTGCCTTGTCTGCTGTATCTCCCGACGCAGATCCAGAAGCCCGTGCCTGTTTTCGTCGGGTTGAACTTCAGTGGTCTCCACACTGTGACCGAACACCCGGACATGCCGCTGCCTATGGGTTGGGTGCGGAGTGAACCCGATTTGGGGGCTGGTGCCAATCGAGCGTCCGACAGCGGACGCGGTGGGCGCCGCCGCCGTTGGCCTATCGACACTCTTGTGCGTGAGGGTTTTGGTGTAGCGACTGCCTATTGCGGTGACTTCGCTCCGGATGACATTTTGCATTATCAAAAAGGGGTTTGGTCGCTGTTTGACGGCCCAAGAAACCCCAGGCATCAAGAACAGTGGGGAGCGGTAGGTATGTGGGCTTGGGGACTCAGCCGCATCCTCGACTATCTCGAACAAGAACCTGCGGTGGATTGGCGGCAGACCATCGTTTTCGGTCACTCTCGTTTGGGAAAGGCGGCTCTGTGGGCCGGCGCCCAGGATGAGCGGTTCGCCATGGTAATTTCGAACAATTCAGGCTGCGGGGGCGCCGCCATCAGTCGACGGCGGTTTGGCGAAACGATAGCCAAGATCAACCGGCAGTTTCCCCATTGGTTTTGTGAACGGTTCCGCAACTTCAACGAGAGTGAAGAGCGGCTGCCTGTAGACCAGCACATGCTGCTTGCGCTGGCTGCGCCCCGCCCCTTGTATGTTGCCAGTGCTTCCGAGGATCTTTGGGCTGACCCGAAAGGTGAGTATCTGGCCGCGTGCGCTGCTGCATCTGCCTATGCCCTTTTGGGGCAGCGTGTTCTCCTGCAGGAAGAGATGCCGCTCATCGGTCACCCTGTCTGTGAGGGATCAATTGGCTACCACATTCGATCTGGCGGACACGGTATTACAGACTACGATTGGTCGCAGTACGTCGCCTTTGCGAAACACCATCTAACACTGAACTAGCAGTCCTTTAAAATGCTGTTGAATGTCTCGATTTTGACGCTTGCCGGTTCACCTCGTTTACCTTAGTTATCACGTAAACGAGGTGCTGTGATGCCCTCGTCCGTGGAAAAAGGGAGAAAATCAACGCCTTCCTAGTCACCCGGTAGGGCGAGGAGTTGGTTGAGGGCCTCGATCAGTGGTGCCACAGCCTCCTCTTCTGCTGGATGGGAGAAGATGGTATCGGAACTAGCCAATGCGTCCCAATAATTGTGAATCAGCTCGTCATTCCTCTGCAAGCGGCTTCCCTCCAGAGACGCGCCGATGAATAATCCTCGTGAAAGCGAGTAGCTGTATAGGGACGCGTCCAGCGAGAGGTCCGTGGCAAGCTGGGCGCGGCGGCCTAGCGGACCAGCGGTAACGGATAGGTCGCCGCCCAGTGTAATGCCGGAATTCTTCAGATTCTGCAGTCCCTGCTCATTAGCTATCACAAGAATCAGTGATGTCTTCTGCAGCCCGATCTGCCAACCGTACGATAGGCCTGAGATCCGGACAAAGCTAGGGCCGTACCATGTGCCCGTGTCCCTGTCTCGGCGCAGGAATACCCCATCTCCCAGTTGGCCGCCGATACCAAATCCACCTTTTATCAGGGAAGGAAAGACTATCACGCCGTGGCTCTGCTGCAGAAGACGTGCCGCAACTTCTGCGTCGGGTTCGGCCAGCATCTCCTGTACAGACGTGGCCGCCTGCTCGATCAAGTCGATGGCGCCGGTGTTGGCTTCCGGAAGCAGTGGTTGGGTTAACATCAGCAGCAAGCCCAAAGTAGGTAGTAGTTGAATCATACAATCACCATCTTTCCTAATTATATGTGGTTCTGACTATTCATCTTTATAGTACTCTGCTTTGACAAAAAAAGCTATAGTCCAGGAAGGGGCTGCGAACCGCCACTCGTCAAAATCGACAGCTTTCTAACTGGCACAGGAGCGGCCAGTCCTAGTAATCCATGAAGCTCCGTGTTATAACAGGGGTGGGTTTTTCTGGAAGCAGGAAGTGATCAAAAACTGCAGAACGTAGTTAGATACTGACTGTTTCCCGTTCGGTTAAGATGGGGGAGGAAGACTCATGCTTGACGCAGGCTTTACAGTCTTTGGGAGGTACAGCGCGGCTGAGCAGATGGATGAATTGGTAACTGCTCTCAAAAGGGTGATCACTACTGATGCCGCCGTCGAGAGCATTCATCAAGTGCGGGTCAGGAGTCGGCGGCTGCGCTCTCGCCTTAGTCTGTTCGATGACGTCTGGCCGAGTCGGACAGTGAGGCGCGGCGACCGGGCAGTTCGGCGTTTGACCAAGGTTTTTGGACCTCTGCGTGATACGGACGTGAAACAAGACGGCCTTGTTAACTATCTAAAACACAATGGGGGCTGTCCTGAGCTGCACCAGCTGACGACGGAACTGACAAGACGGAGGACTGTACAGGGACCCGAGGCCGTCGCTGCAGCAGAAGCGTTCTTGAAGAGTGACATCTCTAAGTCGTTTAAGAGCGAAACAAGCAGCGAACTGTTTGTCGGAGTGCTGACACCGTACCTATTTACAAGGGTCTATCAGAGTGTCAGTGCACAGATCCAGGCAGTTCTGTCCGCATCCTGTGACGGAGGACTGCCTACTGATGGCGAAGCCCTCCATGTACTGAGAATTTCCGTTAAGCAGCTTCGGTATTCTGTTGAGGCTCTGGTTCCGGCGTATCCAAATCAAGAATGGGAAGGCATTTTGGAATATCTGAAACAGCTGCAGTCTCTATTGGGTGAGGTGCACGATGCGGATGTTTGGCTCGAATCCCTCGGAGACTGCTGCTGCACTTGGCAAGAGGGTGTTTGCTTTCGAGATTTCCAGGAGGTCCGCCGTGCGGAGGCTTGGGAAGGTTGTCGAGAGCTGTGGAGTCTCGGCAGTGCGACCGGGTTCTGGGACACCTTGCGGTGTACTATTAGTGAAGCGGCTCGCCTCGCAGCGTTGACTGATATTCCCGACAGCATGGGTGTGCGCTATCTGCAGGCGCTGGGCTCGCCCGATACGACGCATGTTGAGCAGGTAAGCCGTCTGGCGCTGCTGCTGTTCGACGGTCTGCAGGTGCAGCATGGTTTGGGTACAGTCGAACGCGCCCTCTTGCAGACGGCAGCTGCTCTGCACGATATCGGTTGGCTGCGGGGCCAGCGCCGGCATCACAAGACAGGGCTGACAATGATTATGGCGTCATCAGTGCTTCCGTGGGACGCGCGGGAACGTTTGCTTGTGGGCTCGATTGTTCGGTATCACCGGCGGGCCGAGCCGCAAGCCTCGCATGCTCACTGGCGGGCGTTGAGTGCGCATGACCAGTATGTAGTGGCTGTAGGCGCCGGTTTGCTGCGGGCTGCGGACGCTCTCGATAGGAGTCATACGAGTGCGGTTGGCGATGTCCTCCCCTCTGTGGGCGACAGCCTTGTGCTGCGTGTCACAGGGACAGACGGTGTCTTAGACGAATTCGCTGGTTGCGAAGCTAAGGGCCAGCTGCTGGCTTCGGTGTTGGGGTTTGCCAATCTTCGCTGTGAAAGGGGATAGCCGATGGGGTGTCACCGATTTGATC
>SLOG01000322.1 GCA_007132635.1 Limnochordia bacterium | reverse complement strand
TATCCAGGTAGGCCTCCGGCAGATCCGCCGCCCCTTGCGAGGCCGTAAGGCTCAACAGATCCGGAGCCAGGGCAAGCCAACCCAAGGCCGCTGCCAAGACAAATCCCAGCAGAAGCCATGGGGAGATTCTTTCCAACAAGCTCACGTCGTTCGACATAGGTCACCTCATTGCTGCATCCCTTACACATCTAATGTACCACAGCCGCGAATCTGTATCAATCATGGTCCGTCAGTTCTGGCTGCGTTTGGATGCTCGGCGATCTGCCCTTCTACCCCTGGCATTGTTGGCAGGTGTTTGTCCGCGAACGTAGAATCAATACTATCGTACAAAAATAGTTCATTTAACGAGTCGTTGTCCTAGACATCGCAGAAGAGGTGATGGGGTTGACTAACGCCGTGGCGATACCAGTGACTGTTCTAAGCGGTTTCCTGGGAAGCGGCAAAACATCGATACTTAACTATCTGCTGGTTGAGCAGCAGAGCAAGAAGATCGCTGTGATTGTTAACGAATTTGGTGCCGTCAGTCTTGACCATCGGTTTATCGTTCATCGGGAAGAGGACACCATCCAACTGGCCAATGGCTGCGTATGCTGTACGGTGCGCAGCGGGCTTAAGACCGTCTTAAAGGACTTGATTCAGCGGGGCCCGTTCGATGGCATCGTTGTTGAAGCATCCGGTGTTGCGGACCCAGCCCCACTGCTGCAGACCTTTCTTGAAGCTGACATCGAACCTTGGTTCTACATTGACGCGCTGCTCACAGTCGTCCATGGTGAGTATCTGCACGAGCATCTCAGCTCCTCGCCGGTAACTGAACGGCAGATCCGCAGTGCCGACATCCTACTGATCTCCCATCGCGACACAGTGACTGACCACCAGTGGCGCCAAGTGCAGAAGACGCTGGCGGTGCTTAACCCGCCGGCACCAATCCTCGTCTCCCATCATGGACGAGTGCCCCTGGAAGCCGTCCTGACTCCTGACACCAACGGGGAAGCCCGTTCTCTATGGCGTACAGCCGAGGCCGTCAACCATGACTTTCAAACAGTCTCTCTGGGTACTGACGGGCGTGTCGACCAAGCAAAACTGGAGGCTTGGCTTGATACACTGCCGGAACAGGGCGCCCTCCGAGCCAAAGGAATTCTTCAGACGGACCACATGGCCGTCGCTGTTCATCTTGTAGGACGACGAATCACCATCGAACCAGTCCACCGACAAGACGAGTCCGAGAGCCAAATGGTGGTCATCGGCCAGAACTTGGATGAGCAAGTACTGCAGGCGGGTTGGGGGCAGTGCCTGGCCAAGTCTGGCAGACGTTGGCGGCTCTTTGGCGCAGGCAAAGCACGCTAATGCAGGTATTCACGACCATTTTTCTAAGCACCTTCTTCAGTGCCCTGCCGTACCTGCTGATTGCAGTGACCACATCGGGCTTCATCGAGGTGTTCTTATCTCGTGACGCCGTGCGGAAGCTTCTGCCCCGCAATCCCGTTATCGCCGTCTTTTTGGTTCCGTTCTTCGGTTTTTTCCTGCCCTTGTGCGAGTGCGGGGTTATACCCGTAGCCAGCCGCTTAGCGCGCAAAGGCGTACCCTTGGCCGTGGCCGTAGTTTTCATGCTTTCCAACCCGATACTAAACCCATTCCCATTTCTCAGTACGCGCACAGCGTTTGCCTTTTTCCCTCAGATGGTCACCTGGCGGATGGGCGGAGCCTACGTGATCGCCGTGTCTATAGGACTGCTCCTGCTCCTGATTGGCAAAGTGGATCCATCCTTGGTACATATACGCTCCTATCGTGGCGGCGGCCTGTGGAGCGTGCTGGATGCCAGTCCGGTTTCCCGCCCGCCGAATCTACTGCATCGCCTAGCCCAGGTGATTACCCACGCTTCCATGGAATTCTTCTTCGTTGGCAGGTTTTTCATCATCGGTTCGCTTGCTGCAGCTGCCGTGCAGACCTTTGTGCCCAGAGACATTTTAGGGGCACTGGCGGCGAACGAACCCATGGCCGTCGGTGGTATGATGAGTTTCGCCTTCCTGCTATCGGTTTGTTCCGAAGCTGATGCCTTTGTTGCCGCCACGTTTATCCGGACATTTCCACCCGGGGCCCTGCTTGCCTTCCTCTTATTTGGGCCGATGGTGGACATTAAAAATCTGTTGATGATGCTGATAGCCTTCCCCAAAGGCTTGGTGGTTCGGCTCGTGATCCTCATTGCGACCTTTGTCTTTAGTGTCGGATTGGCTGCGAACATGTGGATGTGAGACTGCGTCGGCGATGGAGGTGTCTCTATGAATGAACAGGCAATCGGAACCAACGCCTGGCTGCGCTGTTGTGTACTGCTGGCACTGGTATTCCTGTTGGCTATCTACCTGGCCGTCGGCACGATGCGGATTTTACTCCATCCGGATCTGCTAGTTTGGCAGTGGGTTTCGGCAGGCGTTCTATTCGTGTTCAGTACCGTCCAGATATTCAGTAGCCCTCTGGCAAACCAACGCACGCCTCTTTGGGTCCTGCTGGTATTCCTGGTACCAGTAGCCCTAGCCGTTGCTGCACCTCCTACGAAGTTGGGTGCCGACGTCCTCGATCGTCATGGTTACACCACCGCGGGCCGGGTGGATCCATCAGCACTGTTTGATCGTGAGGTTGACTGGTTGGTCGGCGACACCATCGTCCTCCATGACGAGAGCTTTTTTGAAGTCATTGCAGCGCTGCAGCAGTACCCCCGCGAATTCCGCGGCTACCAACTGGAGATGATAGGA
Organism: Limnochordia bacterium; assembly: GCA_007132635.1. Lineage (GTDB taxonomy): Bacteria > Bacillota > Limnochordia > Darwinibacteriales > SLO01 > SLOG01. The sequence continues at coordinate 1,448 of SLOG01000322.1, read as the reverse complement.
TTTACGGTCCCAGGCCGGGGGCTTCCGGACAACCAAACTGTAATTGCGAGACTGTTGGTCAGCTGTCACGTCGGTTGTGCCATATTGGCAGGCATCACGGCTCAACACTCGGAGCTGGCTGCACTGCCGGATGATCGGTGGGTGTCGGTCCGTGGCAAGCTGCGACTGGCTGGCGGAGCTGATCGCGAAGAGCTGATACTGGACGTCGACAGTTACAGCGAACTCGACACCGAACGCGACCCCTATGTCTTTATCCGGTAGAACTGAGTGGGGACTGGTTGGACCGATCGGCTAGAGTTTCCCGGACGACAAATGTTACTTCCCGAGGGAATACAACGCGGCATTGCGACCGGCAACCTTCCCCCAAACAATTGGCGCCGTGTTGCCGATCCCCCCAGACAGACCATGTCCGACCAGTTTTGCAAACCCCATAACTTCGCCAGCCTGGTATAGGCCCCAGATTACCTTGCCGTTGCTGTCCAACACCTGACTATCAACGTTCATATTTGGACCACCCATGGGCAATAGGACAAATGGGAAGGTCTTGATTCCGTAGAACGGAGGATTTTCCAGCTTATGTGTCAGCTCTTGGCGTCCAAAGTCAAGATCAACTCCTTGATCTACATAGTCATTGAATGTCTCAACTGTTTCCAATAACGAAGCAGCCGGAATGCCGAATGCTTCCGCGAGCTCTTCAAGAGAGTCTGCCTTTTTCATACTATGTCCTGCCTCAATCTGTTGATCGAAGAGAGCCCAATCGCCTCTAAATATTGGTTCCCCTGTCTGTCTGATCTCATGGTCAAACAATATGAACACGGTGTTTTCTGGCGCCACTCTCCAAAGCTCTGCCCGTTCAAGACTGTCACTGCCATATTCGTCTGCGATTCGCTCACCGTGAGTGTTAACCCAAATGGTGCCAGGATAACCGGCGACACTGGCTGCAGCAGTAAAGCGACCGGGGAATTCTGGATTTGGCACGCCCCCAGGGGATACGGGAATGTATTCCATATCCGAATACCCCGCTCCAATGGCCCTAGCCATTTCAAACCCATCGCCAGTCGCGAATTCGGGAGTGTAGGATAGAATATTGGGGAACCCGAATTCCGCCATCAATTCGTGGTTAGCACCGTAACCACCAGTGCAGAGAACGGTAGCTTTGGCAGAGTACTCATGAACCTCACCGGTGGCAACATCAACCGTTTGTACACCGATCACATGTCCTTGCTCGTCTTGCAGCAATGTGGTTGCTCGAGTGTTTAGATGGATCTCCACATCACCTCGATCAACTCGCTTTTGCAGCTCTGGTTCCATGACCTTAATAAAACCGCGACCGCCCTCGACAGCTACATTCATACGTAGGATATCGAAGGGATTATAACCCGATTGGCTTGGGACCCTATCTCCAAAGTCGACCCCAAGGCGGTCCATATAGTCTACGGCCTGACCCG
>SLOG01000376.1 GCA_007132635.1 Limnochordia bacterium | reverse complement strand
CAAGAGTTCCTTCGAGTAGGACGTGACTCGCAGCGTGTGCTCGATTCGATGAGTATCCTGGCCGAAAAAGGCTACCATAGCTTCACGTACAGCCGGTTCACCAGCGAGTTCTCTCGGCACGTCTGTCACTTCCTTTCAGCGGGATTTCTTGAGGGACGTTCTGGATGCGTGGATTGTCATGGTTCGATTATTCGCCTTAGTGTTGGTGGATCCTTTTTCGTCAAAAGAAAAACCCAGGGACCCAACGGTTTGGACCATTGGATCCCTGGGCTCCATGTGGGTGTTCATGCAAAGACTAACGGTTGCGCAGAGCATAGTCAGCTGCTGACTCCCCGGCGGTCTGACCCCATACAACGCAAACAGCGTGGTGCAATCCTCCGACGGTGGTATGGCCTGCGATATTAGCAAACCCGATTATCTCCCCCGCTTGGTACAGTCCGGGAATCACTTGTCCGTCGCTATCAAGGAGTTCTGCTCGGTCGTTCATGGCAGGACCTCCGCGAGTACTGAGGACAAACGGATAGGTCTTGATGGCATAGTACGGAGGATTCTCTAAGGCAAATCCGAGCTCCGTGCGGCCGAATTCCGGGTCGTGACCGTCCCTCACGTACTCGTTGTAGTTGGCGATAGTTTCCTCAAACCCGTCTCTAGCGATACCCCACAGATCCGCAAGTTCGCCGACGGTATCTGCTTTGCGAATCCACACGCCTCGCTCAGCTTCTTCCTCAAAACGGTCCCAGTCACGATCTCGAATCCTAGGAATCGAGTAGGTGGAAAGAATGGGCTCATTAGCCGCTTTTACTGACTCATCAAAGACCAGGAATACGGTGTTTTCCGGAGCATTCTGCCAGACGTCGCGTGCTTGCATGGGGTTCGAACCGTATTCATCGGCCATTCTCTGACCGTCAAGATCAACCCAGACTAAACCGGGATAACCCGTGGTAGCGGCAACAACAACCGCCCGTCCCGGATGGTCTGGGATGGGTATACCGCCGGGCGTCCCATGGAGGAACTCCATTTGACTGTAACCTGCCCCTGCCTCTTCTGCCATGGTATGACCGTCACCGGTCGCATAGGTTGGAGCCACGGACAACACATTGTCGAAGTTAAAGCGCTCCAGCAAGTCGATACTGGCCGCATAACCGCCGGTGGCCAGTACGGCGGAGCCGCTGAGGAAAACGATTGGCCCATCGGTTCCTTCAGCTATCCCGCCAATAACCTCACCCGATGCACTCTGAAGGAGCTGTGTCACGCGGGTGTCCAACAGGAGCGTGACAGTTCCCTTTTCAATTCGCTTGTCAAGTTCTTCATTAAGAGGGTGAAGGAAGCCGCGGCCGCCGTCGGCAGCTACATACTGCCTGCGTTTGCTCTCAAAGGTGAGGTAGCCCAATGGTATTGGCTCTCGATCACCGAAGTCAACTCCAATCGAATCCATGAAATCGACGGCCGAGCCTGACCGACGGACATGATGCCACGCCAGATCGGGGATGTGGTTGCCTCCACCAGCCTTAAATAGGTCCACGTAAAACGCCTCAGCGGAGTCATCAAGAATACCCTTCTCGTACTGCATGAGCGCATTCGAACCGCTTATTGTCCCTCCTGCATAGTACAGCGTCCCTCCGGTGCGATTCGTCTTCTCGAAAACAACAACACTCGCTCCTCGATCAGCGGCTGTGATAGCCGTGACGAGCCCCGCAAATCCGCCGCCAACCACTGCTACATCGGCCTCCAAAAGGGTTGGATTCATGCGAGTGCCAGCCACTGCCGGCTGAACAGCGAGCATCAACGCGAGAAGCCCAACAATTACCACCAGTATTAAACGACTACGCATACTGCATCCTCCTCTTAGGGTTTGTGATAGGAAGCACTTTCGGGAAACTACGCCCTTTCTCCTCCTTAGGATTGGCGATTGCTGCAGTGTGCATAGAAGAGTTTACGGACCAGGTCCGCAGGAATTTTTTTCCAGAGTACCTGGTCCGGATCATTCCGGATCATTGTGTTAAACTTAAACCAAGGTACAGGTTTTTCAGTCCAAGCAAAGGAGAGTACAGAATTATGCGCATCCCTCACTTTCGTGAAGTGAACCGAGATAACTTTGACGAGATCTGTCGACTCAGTGATACTCTAACTCCCGGGCAGCAAAAATGTGTGGCCTCTAATACCTACTCTATCGCCGAAGCAGCCATGTATCCTGAATCCGCCTGGTATCGTGCGGTATACCTCGATGACACTCCTATCGGCTTCGTAATGCTCGAATTAGACGATCCGGCGTCCCGCAGCGCTGACGAACCCCCGTCGATGTTTCTATGGCGGTTCATGGTCGCGCGAGATCATCAGCGCTCCGGATACGGGCGGCAGGTTTTGGATCTTGTAGTAGAAAAGTGCAGGGCTGAAGGAATCGCTCTCCTGGAAACCTCTGTAGAGATGGGAGACGAGTCGCCATTCGGCTTTTACATCAAGTACGGGTTCGTTGATACCGGTAAAGCCCTTGACTGCGGCGAACAGATACTCCGTCTGACCATGTGATCAGCCAGAAGCCCTGACCGGACAATTCGAGACCCGCGCCCAGGATTTCCATTTTTTGGTCGCGGGTCTGACCCCAATTCTAGGAGGCACACGATGCGCAGACCGAACATTCTCGTGCTCCACACCGATCAACAACGATGGGACACGCTTCATGCCAACGGCAACACGCACATTAAGACCCCGAATTTGGACAGGCTCGCTGACAGAAGTGTCAATTTCTCCCACTGCTTCGTCCAAAACCCTGTCTGCATGCCGAGCCGACTGAGCCTGTTGACAGGCCAGTACTGCTCTTCCCTAGGGATAACGCATATGGGCGTCCCGGTACCCGAAGAAACCGAGATTCTGCCCACGATTCTTGGCCGTGCGGGTTACCATAGAGCACTCATTGGCAAACTCCATTTCCTGCCCCATGCCAACCGAGACCACCGATCCCTTCACCCGGCCTACGATTTCGACCACATGGAACTATCCGACGCACCTGGTTGTTATGAGGACGCTTACCGCGCTTGGGTCCGACGCAAAGCTCCCGAGTGGTTGAACAGCATCAGCGTCGGCTTACCGCCTTTGGCAGCTGTCTGGCAGAAGAGCATGAGTGTCCCCGACGCCATTCACCACGGCAATCGTGAGCGCATGGCGGCACAACCGTTTGGTGGTCCCAGTGATCTGACTCACACAGCATTCGTCGGCGAACAGACCATCGAATATCTGCGGCAGCGTTCGGCAACTCCGTTTTTCTGTTTCTCGGGGTTTTATTCACCGCATTCGCCTTGGGTTGTTCCCCAGGAATACCTTGACCTTTACAGCGAGGTCGAGCTGCCGATGCCGCCTGTTACCAATGAGCCCGGTGAGAAAACCCAATACTCGCTCCCAGAAAGCATTGCTTCCATCGTACAGGGTTACTATGCGATGATCTCCGAAGTGGACCATTGGGTGGGGAGAATTCTTGACTCCCTGGATGAATGTGGTCTTGCAGAAAACACAATTGTTGTGTTCACGAGCGACCATGGCGAATGGTTGGGCGAACACGGCCGTTTTGGGAAGGGCTATTGGGCGCCCGATGTCGTGAGCCGCGTGCCTCTGGTTGTCTATGTCCCTGAGCAGTTGGGTGGCGTCAATGGCGATGCTGTTTCCGAAATCGTGGAATGTGTGGACGTGGTGCCTACTCTGCTGCAGCTGGCAGGGCTGCAGATCCCGCCAATGGTTCAGGGAGACGTCCTTCCCGTGCTTGCCAAGCCAGGACCACCAACCAGCTCAGGCGACGGACTAGGGCTAACAGAACACCACGGATGGAAGTCCCTGCGGGGTGACGGGTTCCGATACGTGATGGAAGAGGACGGCAGTGAACGCTACTACGACCTGGCCTCCGACCCGCGGGAATATCGGAACGTCGCTGACCAACCGGCCTACCAAGCGAGCGTCGCTGAAGCTCGCAGACTGCTTCTGCAAAGAATGCTGCGGATTGAGAGTCCCATCGCGCGCGAGTGGCCGTATTAGGGTTTCCGCGTACCAGGTACGCTAACATTTTTTACCAGCGTACCTGGTGCCTCGCGCCACCTCGCGCAACTTGTCATTTATTTCCAATTTTTTCATATTCATTATTGATTAGACCAGTGCGTCACAAACATTCAACCCACTACAAAAAAATCTCCCGACTTCAGCAGGAAAAACCCAACGAACT
>SLOG01000123.1 GCA_007132635.1 Limnochordia bacterium | reverse complement strand
TCCAACTCTTCAACTGCCGTCATGCCTGCCAAACGTCCACTGCTGACAGCAATACCAACACCACCACCGCTGGTCGGGTAGGTGTCCATAAACACGTTACCCAGAATGAGATCGCCAGCGGCGAGGAGATTCGGAATGACATCGCCGTTCACGTCGACAACGCGACCGTCAGCATCGACCTTAATGGCAGGAAATGTGCCTATGATAGCCGGACGGCAGATCACCGCATAGAAGGGACCTTCGAGAGCGGGAGTCATCCGGTCAGCTGGCGAACCAAATGCTTTGTCTTCGCCGTCTGCTGCGAACTGGTTGTATTCCTCTACGGTCTGAACAAAGGTGTCAGGTACGATGGAAGCTTTCATGGCAAGGGTTTCCAGAGTATCCGCCTTATACGCTAGACCTTCTTCGACTGCTTGGTCGAGAGCTTCTCGGTAAGTGTTCTGATCGAAAATCACGTAGGTGATTTTGCCTGGCTGCTTGTTGATCTCGACATGGAATTCCGGATAAAACATGCGCTCGTTAGCGAAACGCTCGCCGTTGAGATTAACATACAGTCCCGAACCATAGACCAAACCACCGATATCCCCATAGTATCCGTAACCTTCATTCACGCCTCGAATACCCATGACCCCGCGGCCAACGACATCAGCGCCCAACTCGCGCGCCCACACCATTCCGTCGCCGGTGTTGCCGCGGCCCGTCAAGTTCAAATTGTTGAGGAAGGGCAGCGCCAACTCAGTCATAAGCTCGTTGTTGCCCGCAATGCTTCCAGTTGCTAAGATCACTTTGCCTGCTAGAATCTCGTACTCGCCATCAGGACCATCGACTGTCACGCCGTACACGCCGTCATCATCTGCTAGGAGACCAATGGCGGGCGAATTCACGCGCACGTCGATGCCCTGGTCAACAGCGATTTCGTGCAGACTAGCAATGAGACCGCTGCCGCCGCCGTCGACGCGAAGCATGAACTCCTTGTCAGAGTATGGGTTGCCGCTAGCTGCAAAGTCCTGGACATAGGGGGCGCCCAAGTCCACCAACTTGTCGATAGCCGATCCCGATGTCTCCGCCAGCCGGCGCACGAAAGCGGAATTAGCTTCGTAGTCGGCCTGTTCCATTAGGAAGTCATAGAGATCGTCCGCAGTGGCTGTCACACCTTGAGATTTATGAATAGCAGACTCCACAGAAATAGTGGCTCCACCCGAGATCAGCGTACTGCCGCCAACAAAAGCCATTTTCTCTAGAAGAATTACGTCAGCTCCCAAAGTCCTTGCCTCAATAGCCGCAGTCAGACCAGCACCTCCAGCTCCGACAACTATGATGTCGGTTTGCTCAGATGCGGTCCCAGACTGCATGCCGGACAAAACGAACAGACCTACGAGCAACAAAACTAGTACCTTCTTCATAAACATAAGACCCTCCAATAGTGGTGTCACAGCCTCTCAGTTCGACTAAGCCTTGGGGTTGCTTGGGCAACGCAGTACTAGAGACCGCAGGCGTCAGACCGCGAAGATGCAAGACTGTGCAAGTGAACACTTTCGATCCTCGGCGGTCCATTTCCTGCCCGGTAAAGGTTAATTTTTCTTTATAAACCCCCTTGGGGTGTCGGTGCCAGGTACCGGAAAATCCAAGATACGTGGCTGGCAGAAATCCCTGTGCCAAACCGCATTGAAAAATATAAGTACTTAGGTGCTATGATATAGAAACTCAGTACTCATAGCGCAAGGTACTGATCCCGTCACGCTAGATACTCATCACTCGACAGACTCCCCAACTTTGACCGTGACCGAACACGTCTCTGAAGCATTGCTTGAACTGACGCCAGCTTTCTCCTGACCGAGATACAAGAGACGTCAGTTGTTTACGAGTATACTGTGGAACTCGTTACGGGTCAGCCGTTTGCACCAATTCCGGCGCATTTGACTCATAAGAGCCTTTCCATGCAGAGTCCGGCAGCCATTCAGGAACATGCCCGGCGTACGTACGCCTCGTCTGCGGGCCTGGGGTTTTTGGGATTGGGGGCGCAACCACCTATACCAGAGTGGGGTGCTATTCTGAGTCGGGGCTGCGACTATCTCACGGTAGCCCTGCATATTTCCATGTTTCCAGGGCTGGCCATTATGCTCGTTATCCTCGGGTTCAATCTTTTGGGTGATGGTCTGCTTGATGTTCAGGACCCTCGGACTTAGGGAGAGAAAGATCAGGAAAACGGCATCAGTCTGTCGAATACAGCAGGAAGATGTGTTCGTCAATGTCGCGGAAATTTTCGTTTCATCGAGGAGGACTTTCCATGGCGGTGGTTAACGTTCTGAGTTTAGTCTTGGTCCTGGTCGTCAATCTGTTGGCTAATCTGCTGCCGATAGGGGGTGTGACCACCGGCCAGATCTCCGACAGTTACTCCAATATGTTTGCGCCTTCCGGGATTACGTTTTCAATCTGGGGATTGATCTATTTTCTGATTGCGGGATTCACCGTGCACTTGGTGGTGCCGACGGTCTTGGGTCGTCGCGAGCAGCATGACCTGGAGAGCCGCACTGGGATTTGGTTTGTGCTCGCCAATGGTCTCAATGCCGCCTGGATTTTTGCGTGGCACTACGAATGGATCGGAGTCTCCCTGCTACTGCTGCTAGGTCTGTTGCTTGCTGTCGGAGTGTTGTTTCATTCGACACGCGATTTGCCAGCCGTTGGCCTGGTTCAGCAGGCGTTTATTCGACTTCCGTTTGCAGTCTATTTCGGATGGGTGACGGTGGCCGTTATCGCCAATGTGACGGTTTTTTTCGTCAGTGTCGGTTGGGGCGGATTTGGCCTTCCAGAAGCTTTTTGGACCGTGTCTGTGATAGGTGCGGCCTTGGCGATAGGCCTTCTTATGATCAAGTCCTATGGTGACGGCACATATACGGGTGTGCTCATCTGGGCGCTCCTCGGGATTATCATCAAGCGACTTCAAACTGAGCCCGTGGCCTGGAGTGTCGTGGGGGCGGCCGTGGTTTCTGCTGTTATCCTTACGGCTGCGACGTGGCTTGTCCCCGATGTCCGGAAGAGATAACTTGCCGCATGCGCGTCTTCTCGGCAGGCCAGTCAAAGACTGAACGGCGAAGCAGAAATAGCAGTCGGCAGCACAAAAGCCGTAACGCGCGAATCCCTGGGCACCGCTAACCCTGCTCACTGCTAGTAAGACGATGGTACACTTGATTTAGGGTGGCTTCTTGCGAGTGGACAGTAGTAACAGTCCCCATCGTTGTTAGTTCATCCAGCAATCTGCCCCAGTGGTTTCCCTTGATGGGGAGTTGCATTTGGGCACTGCCGTCTTCGTCTAGTCGCATCGGTATCGCATTGGAAACACACCAACGGCGTATAGAGGGCACATCCGGAACATTGTGTGGTCTGAGTGTTACCGAAATAGCGGGTTGGCCATACCGCTGTTTTAGGACTTGAGGTTTATCTATGGCTGCTAGCTGTCCTTGGTACAATACCGCAACCCGGTGGCAAATTTGGTCGGCTTCTTCCAACGAATGTGTACTGAGAAAAATAGTCTTACCTTGTTCACTCATGCGCACAATTGCGTCCCGAATCGATTGTTGGGACGTTGGATCAAGTCCACCGGTGGGCTCATCCATGATCAGCAGTTCCGGGTCATGCACTAGTGCTCGGCACAACAGAAGCCGTTGGCGCATGCCCTTGGAGTAATGCCGCACAGCCTTATTGGCTGCAGCGAGTAAGTCGAAATCAGCGAGCAGCCGCTCCACTTCGGCATTGCCTACATCATAGAGGGAAGCGTAGAACTGTAGATTCTGTCGACCACTAAGGCGCTCGTAAATATTCGGCTGTTCAAATACCACTCCTATACGGCGGCGAATTTCCCCGTTATCATCTATTGATTGCCCAAAGATGCGGCAGTCGCCTGACGTTGCCAGTGTCAATCCTAGCAGAATGCGGATTGTTGTGGTCTTGCCAGCTCCGTTTGGCCCCAAGAATCCAAAAATCTCACCTGCATGCACGGAAAATGACATGTTACGCAGAACGGGCTGTTTCTTGAAATCCTTGTTTAAACGGTTGACCTCCAGCACTGGGTTCTGGGTTTTGGGCATTGTTTTCATCCCCTGGAGCAAATTATCTCTGGGCATGCAGCATCATCCTTTTCAACCAATAGTTGCTGACCCACATTAGGCAAGCGCCGGAAACAACCAAGAACGAGATCTGATAGCGGATAG
>SLOG01000183.1 GCA_007132635.1 Limnochordia bacterium | reverse complement strand
TCGCTTTTCCAGACGACATCCCATTCGACGTATTTGTCTGGCTTCTGGCGTGGGTGATCCAGTGGCGCCATGGCGGCGGTGCCCTCGTCGATCTCCCGGGTAAACCCTTCTCGGAAGCCATCCCAGTAGCGGCCGATATAGCCGGCGGTACCGGTACCGCCGAGGTTGTGAAGGTACTCCATGACAAGGGTCTGCGCGCCGTGGCGCGCTGCACTGATGGCAGCGTTGGCTCCCACCGTCCCGCCACCCATGATCGCCACTGCAAAGCTGTCCAGCGTGGCGATGGTTTCCGGCGACCACGCATGCGTGTCCAGGACGGCCTGAGGCCGCAGTGTATCAGTGAACGTCTGAACCGCTCCCCGCGCATCGTGCTGGATGGTCTGCAGGCCGGTGGGACTGGGGCGGCGCTGCGGGGTTGCGGTGGTATGGGCTGCTTGAGCTTGCTGGCCGGCGGCGGCACCGACGCGGCGGCCCCAGGGAATGTAGACGGATGGATTCGTCGCACTATGGGCTTCGGTGTAAGGCACGGCGGCGCATCCACTCAACACGTAGATCTGGGGGCATTCGGGGACCCGGCAAGCGTCGGTGCTTGGCCACTCCAAGGAGTCAGCGTTTGTCGGCGGCTCACCCACGGCCCACGGTGGGATGAATGCCAGCTGATCGGCCGCATCGATTTGGTCACAGTGCCAGACAAGGGTGCGGAACTCCTGCTCCACAGCGCAGAGGCGGCTGTGAGACCAGTCATCGGTCGCTGCGTCCCAGGTGTGGCGGAAGACCGGATAGGGTCGGTCGGGGCCAGGTGCCGCAAAGGGTAGTTGGGAACGGTGGAGCTTTGGGTCTGTCCCGGTCGTGTCGCCCACAGTGATGAACGACACGGGGAATGTGTCGGCGGTCCGCTGGATGCCTGCCGCTCCGGCACGGCGGGCGATGGCTGCTGTGGGGCTGCAGTCAATGATGGTGCGGGCGCGGATGGCCTGCAGGCCCGTGCGGTTGGCCACGACCACGCCCTGAGGTTCCTGCAGGACGTCGACTGCGTACGTGCAGTGTAAAAATGGTATGTCCTGATCGATGAGAACGTTTTCCAGCACGGTCTTGACTCGGAGCGGCGTTGGCGGTTGTTCGGGAGGAAACAAGCTCTGCAGCAAGGGATCGCTCAACGAAACGGCTTGCGGATCCGATAGGTCAGGGGGCTCGAACAAGCTCTGATAGGTGCCGCAAATATCTTCACCCATGTATGGCAGGGTGCTAATGACAAACACGGAGGCCCCCTGATCGGCAGCCGCTGTGGCCGCGGCGATACCGCCGGTGGTTGCGCCGATTACTAACACGTCGACGTCCGCAATCACGGGGAGCTGTGCGGTGGATGGATTTGCATTGGTCATGGGATTGGCATCCTTTCTTGTCTGGGGTCAGACCCGTAATTCGGGTGGACTCTTCCTCTGCTGGATTCGACGAGACAAGGAGTTTAGCCTGCACTGGAAAGAGCATATCTGTCGTTTCCGATTGACGGTTGAACGAGCTGCTGATACACTGAATCTGATTATATCTTGAGGGGTCGTGAGCAACGCTGATGAAGCCCGAGACGGTCTATATTTGGACGTGTGCCCTCAGAGCCTGTTTCTTCGCTCTCGTGTTCACCCTGTCGGCTGTCTATCGTATCGAAGTCGCCGGTTTGGACGCACTCCAGCTGGTTTTGGTCGGTACGATGCTGGAAGCGGCAGTATTTCTCTTCGAGATCCCAACCGGACTATGGGCGGATGGCACGAGTCGGCGCTTGTCGGTACTCATCGGCTATGCACTTATTGGTGTGGGTTTCCTCGTGGAAGGGAGTCTCCCGATCTTCGGTTGGATTCTCGTGGCCCAAGTTCTGTGGGGCGTAGGCTTTACCTTTACGGATGGCGCGCAGACCGCCTGGCTGTCCGATGAAATCGGCGAGCGGCATACGGGCGCTGCGCTCCTGCGGGGTGCTCAGGCCGGACACATTGGTTCCTTGTTAGGAATCGGCGCTGCTGTGGTTTTGGGCAGCTGGTCTCTGCACCTGCCTATAGTGCTGGGGGGATTCCTGTTCCTCGGTTTGACGGGCTTTCTCTGGCAACGGATGACAGAGACGGCCAGGCCGACTCCGGTACAGGTTGGGCCCACGGTGTTGGACACCGATTCACGCTCCCGGTGGCTGAGTTCCCTGGGGATGGCCTCTGCTTTGGACACATGGCGAAAGGGCTTCGCACACGTCAGAGGCTCCACCATTCTGCCGATTCTGCTGGCTGTCAGCCTATTTTCTGGCCTGTCTAGTGAGGGGATGGACCGCTTCTGGGAACGCCAGTTTCTGGATTCCGCTGGGCTGCCTCCCCTTGGTGAGCTTCCGCCTCTCTACTGGTTTGGCCTGATCAATGCTGGTGCCATGCTGCTGAGCCTCGGGGCCGCCGAAGTCGTTCGCCGGCGGATAAACCTGAATCTGGATTGGGCCGTGGCTCTAATGCTCCTACTAGTGAACTCACTTTTCACAGCAAGCATCGTCGTGTTCGCCCTGTCTGGGGAATTCGCGCTTTCGCTAGGTGCGTTTTTCTCTTTTTCACTCTTGCGGTCCGTTAACGAACCTGTGTACGAAGCGTGGGTCAATCGTCATCTCACTAGCGGCATTCGAGCCACGATTCTGTCGGTCGTCAGCCTGATGAACTCACTCGGCCAAATCGTGGGAGGGCCGGTGATTGGATGGGTGGCAGTGACATGGTCTGTTCCGGCGGCCCTGGTCTTCACGGCTGGTCTATTGGTACCCGTGAGCGGCTTCTACGCGCTGGCTCTGCTTCCCGCTTGGAGGCGGCGCGCCGACGGCGACTCTGCGGACAGAAAGAAATAGCGTTTTTTCTTGCGGGTCTGACAGCGACCAGCTGACCTGCGACGAGCACAATTTGGAGGTGACAGTGTGCCAGAGAGTAAGGATTTGAGTGCTATTCGACCGGGGCTGCGGGTGAAGCTCGTGCAGAAGCAGCATCAGCGTACTGGTGAAACGACCGAGGGCCTTGTAGAGACGATCTTGACTCGGTCTTCGTCTCATCCCCATGGAATCAAAGTCCGGACTACCGATGGAATTGTGGGGCGTGTCAAAGAAGTTTTGGAGTGAGTGGGGCATTCCCTTCCGCATCTTGAGAGCCTAGAAGAGCGGCAGCTGTTGCGATTCCCAACGGACTTGCAGATCACCGTTAAGTACCGCCAGGATTTCCTCCGGCTGCCCATAGGCGTAGACGCCCGGTTTGTCTATGTATTTGCGAGGCCACACCAGATCAGGTCGGGCAAGCGCTCGCCTGGGGAAAAACACCGGCCGCCGCTGTTCTAGGGAATAATCAGCCTGTATCAAAGCCCCGCTCATAGCCCCTGCCTCCACGACGACGGTTGCCTCTGAAATCGCGCTCATTGTGGCATTTCGCTGAGGGAAGTGCCATGGCTGCGTCACTTCGCACGGCGGGAATTGAGTGACAAGAAGCTGATTCGAGCCCAGTTCGATCTGCAATGCCGCGTTTTCGGTGGGATACACATTTGTGAGAGGCGTGCCTAGGACAGCTATCGTTCTATGCCCGAATGCCATTGCGGCTCTATGGACTGCGGTGTCGATCCCGGCTGCCATGCCCGATGCGACAATAAATCCACTGCTGCCCAGGAAGTCTGCAATGACCGCCGCCTCAGCCAGACCTTCCGAAGATGGACGACGCGTGCCGACAACGGAGACGACACGTTCTTTAAGCAACTCCTCCCGGCCTCGAAGGAACAGAAAAGGAGGTGGTTTGGCGCCCACAGCGAGCTGTTCTGGATAACCAGGACCTCCACGGCGGCAGATCAAATCCGGACATTTTAGTCCCGCAAACCTCCGTCTCATATCGGCATGCACCGCACGCAGCCTCTGCACCGAGATGCCGCAGATTTCCGCAACCGGAGCGGCAAAATCAAGCAGCGAACAGCACAAATTAATGTCTGCAGTGAGCGTGCTCAGAAAGCTCTCCGTTCTTGCATCGGAGAGCTTGCAGACATCTCTGATCGTATAGAAACTGATGGCACGGTTCAATTCGCTGCGATTACTCCGCGCTTCTGATCCGCTGGTGCTCACACCGCAACCCCCTGACTTCTCCTTCAGCCATGCAACCACTTCTGGCTGAAAGAGCCTAATGCAGCTTCTCACGAGGATTGTAACATACAGCAAACAAAGGCTCAACACT
>SLOG01000009.1 GCA_007132635.1 Limnochordia bacterium | reverse complement strand
TGACTATGGGCATCTTTTTTCTCTTCTTATGGCAGGACAGTGGGACCGTCATGGCGAAGATGTTAGCGAACGCTTGTTCGCACACGAGAAACCATTGGGTGATTTTGACGAGTATTTAGAGCGCTTTCAAGCAGATGTTTGGCAGCGGGATCTGACAAAAATAGAGGAGAAACTACCATCCGTGGAGAATGCTATGGAACTGGGAAAACTGATTCATAGGTTTTACCAAATCCGTCGACAGATAGTCCGCAGGAGAGGAGGGGAAAACGGTGAACAACAGTGAGACTGTGAAGATAGAGAGTGTTAGTGGACTAATTGAACGAGGCAAGAAACGGGGCATGCTGACATTTCGGGAGATCATGGATGCTTTGCAGGATGTCGACTTGTCTCCAGATCAAATCGATGAAGTGTATGAAAATCTTGCGTCTCTCGGGATTGACATCATTCCGGATACAGGTGATGCTGACGAAATAAAAGAAGAAGAAGATGAGCCTGAAGAAGAGGAATTGGAGATCGCAGTCCCTGAAGGCGTCGGGCTGGATGACCCGGTTCGGATGTATTTGAAAGAGATTGGGCGCGTGCCGCTGCTTACGGGTGAACAGGAGATCGAGTACGCGAAACGGATTGAAGAAGGGGACGAAGAATCAAAACGGCGGCTGGCAGAAGCCAATTTGCGCTTAGTCGTGAGCATTGCCAAGCGGTATGTTGGTCGAGGCATGCTCTTCCTTGACCTCATTCAAGAGGGTAATCTTGGTCTTATTAAAGCAGTGGAAAAGTTTGATTACCGCAAGGGCTACAAATTCAGTACGTACGCGACTTGGTGGATTCGCCAAGCCATCACGAGAGCTATCGCTGATCAAGCTCGTACGATTCGAATTCCCGTTCACATGGTTGAGACCATTAATAAGTTGATTCGAGTTTCGCGGCAGCTGCTTCAAGAACTAGGAAGAGAGCCGCAGCCTGAGGAGATCGCTGAAAATATGGAACTCCCTGTCGAACGAGTGCGCGAGATCATGAAAATTGCCCAGGAGCCGGTTTCATTGGAGACTCCCATCGGCGAAGAGGAAGACAGTCATCTTGGGGACTTTATTGAAGACCAAGATGCTCCTGCACCAGCAGAAGCGGCTTCCTTCACCATGCTCAGGGAACAGTTAGGGGATGTGTTGGAATCGTTGACACCGCGGGAGCAGCGTGTGCTCCGTTTGCGGTTTGGTTTGGATGACGGTCGGACAAGGACTCTCGAGGAAGTGGGCCAAGTGTTTGGTGTAACCCGAGAGCGGATCCGCCAGATTGAGGCCAAAGCCCTTCGCAAGCTTAGACATCCTAGCCGCAGTAAGAAGTTAAAGGACTTCCTGGGACAATAGGGGTCGTTGACACGGGTTGACACTTACTGTATAATCTATGTAAGTTATGGACCCCTAGCTCAGCGGTCAGAGCAGCGGACTCATAATCCGTTGGTCCTGGGTTCAAATCCCAGGGGGTCCACCACACTTTTAGCCAGAAAGCTTTGGAAGTTAATGGAATAATGGCATACACAAGGATATTCCTTTGAATATCTTTGTTTTTATTTGCGCAAGGCGTTTTTGGGGAACGCTGCCTGTGGTCAGATTGTGTGTTGATGTGCAAATTGGTAAAAATAGTGATATAATAAGAGCGGCTGGAGTGCTGGGTTTCTATCTAGAGATAGAGCGGAGTGGTACCCAATGAGCATAGTCGTCATGGACGATTCCGTGCAAAATCGTTTCCGAATGCGTTCGGCTTTGGACGCGGCTGGTTTTCGCGATGTGATGATGTTTGACTCTCCTCGTGAATTGACGCGTCTCATGACGGATAGCGAGCGTCCGGTGCCTAAGGTTGAGTTGCTCGTAGTGGATATTGACAATGACGGGCTGGAGTGCTGTCGACTTCTCAGCGAGGATCCGCGTCTAGGCGGGGTACCAATCTTGGCGGTGAGCAGCCGTCGGGATGCTGAACGGCTGCGGTTGGCGTTTGCCTTTGGTGCTAGTGACTTCGTAGGTGGGTTTTCCGAGACCGAGGAGTTTCTTGCCCGCGTGTCTATGCTTATGCGCATGAAGCATGAACGGGATGAGCTGGAGTCGAAAGAGCTAGCACTCCGAGATGCCGCTCGGCAACTGCAAGACGCAAACAGAATTCTGCAGCGTTTGGCTTGTGTCGATGGCCTGACAGGGTTGGTGAACAGGCGAACTTTTGACGAGGCCTTAGACCGTGAGTTGAAACGGGCGCTCCGCGACGAACACTTGCTGGTTGTCATGATGATTGATATCGACCGGTTTAAGAATTTCAACGACACATATGGACACCAGGCTGGCGATGACTGTCTCAGGCGGGTCAGTGCGGCACTGAAGGGTTGTCTGCGGAGGCCGGGCGATCTTGTGGCTCGCTACGGAGGCGAAGAGTTTGCTGTTCTGCTTCCCAATACCGATTTGTCTGGTGGGGAACAGGTGGCCGAATCGCTCCGTCGGTCTGTGGCGGGACTCGCGATTGAGCACCAAGACTCAGATACGGCAGAGCATGTGACTGTTAGTGTAGGGTTATACGTGACATCGCCCCGGACGGATCTAAATCCGGAACAGGTTGTTGCGTTTGCGGATGAGGCTTTGTACCGAGCGAAGCGGCATGGACGTAATTGTGTCATGAGCTATCGCCAGCAGACTCTTGACGGTGAATCTGACGCGTCTCGGCTGCGAGAAGCCGATCGGCCTTTGAAGGATATTCAGCACCAATTGGAAAAGCTTGAAAAGCGTCTCTCAAAGATATCTCGCGAGGATGACATTCCACGGCCTCTTCTCTCCAAAGAGGAGTTAGCCGCCCTGAAGGATTTCACACCACACGCAACCGCATCGAATGGTTGTGGTGCCGCACTGTTGCCCACAATGGGGTGGACGACAGACGCTGATGGGTTTTTTGACTTTTTCAATGAGGCGTGGTGGGAATTTGTGGGTCCGTCTGCCGAGTCGGCTGAAGGTCGACGCTGGACACAGTGGGTTCATCCGGCGGACCGAGAAGCATGGCTACATACATTTAGGCAGGCGTTTTCCGATAGGGAAGCGTTTACAGCTGATTATCGCTTGCGCAGCCGAGATGGCCACTATCGTTGGGTTATCAATGTGGGCTCGCCTGTGTTTGATCCAGAGGGTGCGTTTCTGGGATTTCGGGGATGGGCTTTGGATATGGATGAATCCTATCGGGGTCGATTTGCGTTAGACGCTCTATGCGGTGACTTGGGTGTCTGTTTTGCTCTTCTCGATGAGGAAGAACGGTTTATCCGAACTAACCAGAGGTTTGCCTCGCAGTTTGGTCATCTAGAGCCGGAGAGCCTCACCGGAAAGACGTTTGAGGAAATTGTTGGTGACGGGCAGTCGGGCCTTTCTCGGTGTCTGCATTCGCTGGTGCTGAGCGAGGAGGCTGGAGTATGCAGCGAGCTTCACCACCATGCCGTTCCTGATGCTGAGGGTTCTTGGGTTGAGTGGTGGTGCTGCTTACTAGAGCGATCGGCAGGAGTGGTGGTTTTGGGTGTGGATCGAACGGCTGAGACGGCTCTGCGGAAGCAGCTGGACCGAAGAACGAAAGCGCTACAACAGATGATCGAGTTAAAATAATGGGAACGCATACCTTTTGTAGACCAGTTTGCGGCAGGAACATGTGAAGCAGTGTGGAAATGGTTCTGCAAGAGGCAGCTGCTTGGCACACCTATGCGGGAGATGGTATTATGTCTGATGCGTCCCATGGTAGTGTTCTTCGCATCCATACCTTAGGGAGGTTTTCTGTCTCCAAGGACAATGAGTCCTTGTTGGAAGCGAGAAACCGTTCGAACAAGGCGTGGACTCTGTTCAAATTCCTTCTGTGTCATCGTGGCAAGGCTGTCTCCGACGACCTGTTAGTTGAAGTCTTTTGGCCCGGGTATGATGTTGAACGAGCGAAGCAGGCGTTGTATACCTGCATACATAGACTTCGGAACGCTCTCGAGCCAGGGCGTTCGCGTTACCAGGACTGTCGCTATATTATTACACGTGACGGATTGTACCAGATAAACCCGGCTGCTGAGATTTGGTTGGACGCCGAAGAATTTCAGGCCCTGTGCCAACGCGGGGCTGAACTGGGAGGAAACTCGGACTCCGAAGCGGCGGCGGCTTACCGGCGAGCACTCAAAATGTACCAGGGAGAGTTTTTGGCGGAGAATGCCTACGAT
>SLOG01000352.1 GCA_007132635.1 Limnochordia bacterium | reverse complement strand
CATGATGACGATCGGCTGCGAGTTGTAGGGACTGAAGGAGTTATCGAAGTCCGCAACCATCAAGTGTATCTGCTCAACAGTAGCTCCGACGGCCTTGAGCGTCAACCGCTAGAAGACGGCGGCAGTAGCTTTCTCGACTTTGCGAACTCGATTCGGGGTCAGGGTGTCTGCCGCGTGAGCGGCGAGGAGTCGTTTCACGTAACTGAGGCGTGCTTAAGAGCTCAAAGGGCGGCAGATAGGCATACTGTAGAAAGGTGGGGAGGCGATGGCTGATCATTTCTCAGCAGTACTGAGGGCTGCACAGAGTCGCGTGCCGAAGCTTCTCGCTCAACAGGTGCGAGAAACCAAGAGCTTTGACCACGGAGGATTTTTCAGCTCACAGGATGGGTTGTGTCATCCAGGAGAGGCTGTCGGAGCGTTGGATCTCCTGGTGTCTGTGTTTGCCTGCCCCGAATCGCAGTACTATCGCAGCGGGGATGTTCAATCCTCCATCTCGGAGACCTTGGCATACATAGCCCGGATACAGCGACCCGACGGTACATTCGATCTCCTTACGACAAATTTCTTCTCAGCTCCTGATACTGCGTTTATCCTAATTGTTCTGACTCGCGTGTATCGAATCGTGCTCTCTTTTACGCTGAGTTCTCTTTGGCAGTCCAAACTCCAGGGAATCATTGAACTAGCAGCAGACGGGGCGGCTGAAGGCGGTTTTCACACGCCTAACCATCGATGGGTGATTGCTGCAGCACTGTTGTCTGTGTACTCGCTGTTTGGCCATAGAAGGCTGCGCTTGGCTGCCCAGGAATATCTCGATGAGGGCATTGACTGCACACCCCAGGGTGAGTACACGGAGCGTTCGGCGGGTATCTATAATGCGGTTAACAATGCAGCTCTCGTAATCATAGCGGATGTCCTAGATGATCCAGCCTATCTCGAACCAGTTCGGCGAAGCATGGATCGTCTCTTCTACTATCTGGAGCCTGACGGCACGGTGTTTACACAAAATTCTGCCCGCCAGGACAAGGGTGAGACCGGCGGTGCCGAGAGCTTTTTCCCGACTCGCTACTATGAGCTAAGTCTTCAGCTGGCTCAAACCTTTTCCGACGGTCGTTATGCGAGTTTGGCTGCTATGGTCCTCAGCCAAACCACCGGTACCGAACGTCCCGCGTGTCTCTCGCTCTTCTTGGCCAATCCAAAACTGCGCTCCCTAGACATCGAACCGAGTGGCCTTCCTACCAATTATGAACGGTATTGGGCGGATTCACAGATTATCCGGATTCGGCGAAATATACGCACCTTAAGCTTGGTCACCGACCGCAGCCCCTTCGCGTTTATTCAGGTGGGTGAACTGCGGTGCGCTGTGAAATTCTGTGCGTCGTTTTTCGCCGTTAGTCAGTTTCGTCCGACCGAACTGAAGCCCCATGTCGGTGGCTACACAATGCGTATGCACAGCACAGGGTACTATCAATCTCCGTTGGGGCTGTTAGCCGAAACCAGTGTTTGGCACCAAATGGACCACCGTCTGCGAGGCACTGCGAAGACAGTAAACTTGGATATGGAGGTGTCCGTATCAGAAACGAGCAGTGGGTGGATGTTTCAGTTTGAGACAAAAGGGTGCAGTCGCGTTCCGGCGAAAATCGAACTGCTGCTCCCAAATGATGCGACTCTCCATGCAGAAGCATTTGCTGTGGACGCCCATCCCGGAGGGCATCTTTTACTGCGGTCAGGCCAACTGACCGTTCGCCGGGGAGCATATCGAATACGCGTCTACCCCGGCGGGGCAGCCCACACCTATACCCGGCAGATGCGGGGCAGCGAACCCCAGAGCCTCAAGCACTTCACCGTATATTTCACGGATTTCACGCCGGTTGCCCGGAGACTCTATATTGAGGAGGTCTGAGCATGGCCAAATGGACTGTCTTTTTGCTGCATCACTCGCATACCGATATCGGCTACACTGAAAGGCAGGAGCGTATTCGCCGGTGGCAGATAGACTTCATACGCCAAGCTATCGATGCCGGTGAAACCCAAGGAGAAAAGGGGTTTCGCTGGATCTGCGAAACGTTCTGGCCTGTAGAAGGGTTTCTAGCGGCTGCTGATCGGAGTCTTCGTGAACGGTTCATTGCTTTGGTTAAGCGGGGAGTCATTGACCTTTCGGCTTCTTACCTAAACATGTCCGAACTAGCCGGCCGACAGCTGCAGTACGAGATGATCCGGCGCAGCGTGGAATTCGGTAAAACGATCGGCGTGCCCGTTCGCTCGGCTCTCACCGCTGACATCAATGGGTACGGGTGGGGGGATAGCGAGGTGTTGGCAGAATGCGGCGTCGAGAACCTGTTCTCCTGTGTCCACACTCACCATGGCCTGTTTCCTTTGTACCGGAAGCAGATCCCTTTCTGGTGGACGACACCATCCGGGAAAAAAGTCTTGGTATGGAACGGCGATCACTATATGACGGGGAACTTCGTTGGTCTCACGCCGAATCCAGACAACCCTGAGGGGACAGTATCGGCTTCATCTGTTCAGCATCAGCTTGCAGTAGGACGCGAACGACTGCAGGTGTACCTCACTGCCTTAGACAAAGAGGGATATCCCTACGACTTTGTACCGCTGATGATAAGCGGGTTGTTCACAGACAACGCCCCTCCGAACCCACAGATCACTGACTTGATAGAGCTTTGGAACGAGCAGTGTAGCGATATTCAGCTGCGCATGGTCTCGTTGACGGAGTTTTTCGCCCATTTAAGGCAGAGTTCGGTTTCTATACCAGAATATGGGGGTGATTGGCCCGATTGGTGGTCGGACGGGCCAGCCTCTACTCCCATGCACACCCAGCAATTTCTTGAGGCGCAGCGTTGGCTCGTAGCCATCAAACGACTCGATCCCGAAAGCAATATCGTGGACGCGAAACGACGTCGGAGCCTCTATGATGACCTGCTTCTCTATGCGGAGCACACGTGGGGATACCAAGCCTCGGTCAGCGAGCCATGGGATCCCTTTGGACAGTCACTGCTGACGCGCAAACTCTGCCATGCGGCTGCAGCTCACAGGAATGCTTCCGACGCACTTGATGACATCTTGGCGGCCGAGGGAGACCAGACTCTACGGGTTCGACGCCCTTGCCGGTTTGCCTTTGCCAATCCAGCTGCGACAGCACACCATGATTTCGGAGTCCTGTACCTCGAGCGCTGGGAGAAGGCATGGGCGGAAAAAGGATTCGTTGTTATCGATGGTGGTAATCGTGCTGTGTTGCCGCATCAGACGCGCGATACTCCGCGAGGGCTCGAAATCACCGTTCCTCTGGAAATAGCAGCTCAAGGCGAACGCGTGGTTGAGATTCAACAGCAAACCAGCTCAACTGAAGACAAGCAGGGGAATGTGCTGGCAAGCGGGGTACCGCGCATCCATGACGTAGTTCGATCTCGAAGAGACTCGTCGTTAGGGGCTCGTTCGTGTGCTCTCTGGTCGCCGTTTGTCGAGGTGGGCTGGGATATGGGAACCGGTATTCACACGATCATTGATCGAAAGACCGGAAAGAGCATGTTGAGCAGCGAATTTGGTCGCAGCGCATTGACGCCTGTTTACGATGTTACCCCAATTGAATCGGCTTCCAGTAGTGCCATGGAAAGTCGACTGGCTTTTGGCCGCAATCGCCAAGGTCCGAATGCTGTTCAGGCAACGGGCCGACTTGTGCAGGCGGAACCCACGGTCCAGGGGCCAGAGTACGCCCAAGCTGCCCTAAATTACGAAATAACAGGCTGTGAGACGTTTCAACTGCTCCTAAAAGTCTTCCGACAACTACCCCGGCTAGAAGTTCGCGTGCGTTTTCACAAAAAAAGCCGTCGTGAGGCGGAAAACCTTTATTTGCACCTGCCTTTTTCCGCAGGAGTGGACAGCGAATTGTGGGTAAAAAAAGGTGGTGCTGTCCTGCGGCCTTGGGTTGATCAGCTTCCGGGGACTCTGGTAGACTTTCTCTGCGTATTGGACGGAGTCTGCCTAACAAATGGGCATCACGGCCTAGTGGTGGCTATGCCTGACACACCCCTGATCCGCCTGCGGGATCCGAGTTTCGAAGATCGTATTTTACACGGCGACGAAGAGCTTCGGCTTGCCGACCAGAGACTCTACGCATGGTTAATGACAAACTATTGGGAGACCAATTTCTATGCTGAACTGGGCGGGTTTTACGAATTCCGCTATATAGTGCAGT
>SLOG01000166.1 GCA_007132635.1 Limnochordia bacterium | reverse complement strand
TTCCCCGGCCGAACCAGTTTTTGCTTTCATGCGGCAGATTCCGGGGCATATCCGCCGCTGCCGCGCCTTTTCCCTGGCGATGCAGGCCTCGCTGCTTACCGGCCTCATTTCCCTGAGTCTCCCATTTTTCGTCGTGTTTGGCCGGGCTCAATTTGGTTTTACAGGCGCTGATGTCGGGTTTCTTATTTCCGCTCGCATCTTGGGCGGTATGATAGGCGGGTTGGTTTGGGGTACTCTAGGAGACCGTTTCGGCCATGAGAAGGGTGTCTTAGGAGTCTCCCTGACAGCCGTGCTCCCGGCCATCCTAGCTGCGCTAATCGGCTGGCTGGTTCCTCAAACCCATGGCCTCTGGGCTTTTCTTGGTCTTTATGTTGTTATCGGTGCCGCGACTGGCGGCTGGCATACATTCATCAACTATATCCTCGACGTCTGTCCACCGGCAGAGCGTCCACTGTACTCGGGTCTGTTCAACGTGGCCAAGGCACCTATTGCTGTTGCACCGCTCTTGGGCGGGCTTCTGGTAGAACACGTGGGCTACTACCCACTGTTCGCGGCGACAGCCCTCCTGACCGGCACCGGATTTCTGCTCGCCCTCCGCCTGCCGGCCAGCCGAAATCAATCACAGAGTTGAGGTGTGCTATGCGTTCTGTTGGATTATGCATCGGTGCTTCGACCATCAGCACCGCTGAAGTCGAAGTAACAGAAAACGGTTGGCAGCTCATCGAAGCTGCACGCCGACCACATCACGGAAAACCGGAAGAAACGTTCCGAACCATTATTGACGGCTACCAACACCATGAACATGTGGGCGTCACCGGTCGTTCGTTTAAGGACCGGGTGCGGCTGCCAACCCTCGCCGAACCCGAGGCCATTGAGCGCGCCTATCAAGCCCTGCAGTCTCGTTACCCCGATGTGGATGTTATCGTGAGTGCCGGAGGTGAGATTTTCGTCGCCTACGAACTCGATGCCAAAAACCGCATCTCTGACGTCTATACCGGCAATAAATGCGCTTCCGGAACCGGCGAGTTCTTCCTCCAGCAGATCCAGCGCATGGGCCTGACTCTCGAGGAAGCCGCCGTCATCGCTGATACCGCGCATCCCCATGTAGTAGCGGGACGCTGCTCGGTTTTCTGCAAGAGCGACTGCACGCACGCCTTGAACAAGGGTGAATCGAAGGCCCGTGTCGTTTCCGGCCTCTCGCGCATGATGGCCGACAAAATTCTTGAACTCCTGCACATGTGCGGTGCCCGCCGTGTCATGCTCATCGGCGGAACCGCACAGAACGATACAATGGTTCACTTCCTCTCTGAACGCGTCGAAGAGCTGGTAGTACCGGAAGAAGCTGGTTTTTTTGAAGCGCTCGGAACCGCGTTGTGGGCTGCCGATAGCGAGCCTGCTGCTCTCAACGACGGACCGCTGTTGCAGCCGAAAACGCGCTCCTTCGCCATCCTGCCTGCTCTAGCCGACCACACCGACCAGGTCGCTTTCCATGAACTAAAAACGGGCACGGTACAGCCGGAGGATCGGTGCATCGTTGGCCTTGATGTCGGCTCAACGACCACCAAAGCCGTGTTGATGCGCACCGCCGACCGAGCTGTTCTCGCTTCCACGTACCTGCGAACGAACGGCGATCCCGTCGGCGCTTCACGCCAGTGCTATGCTCACCTGCGGGACAGCTGCCCAACGCCTCCCACCATAATCGGGTTAGGAGTAACCGGTTCAGGTCGTCAGATCGCTGGACTCCACGCGATGACGAAGGCGGTCATAAATGAGATTATCGCTCACGCCACCGCCGCCGTGTACTTCGACCCCGATGTCGACACAATATTGGAAATCGGCGGCCAAGATGCTAAGTATACCTACATCAGCGGACGGGTTCCGACAGATTACGCCATGAATGAGGCTTGTTCAGCAGGGACGGGTTCCTTTCTCGAGGAAGCGGCCCGGGAGTCTCTGCAGATCGCCACGACAGACATTGCGGATCAAGCCATGCGGGCAGCGGAACCGCCCAATTTCAACGATCAATGCTCTGCCTTTATCAGCAGCGACATTAAGGTCGCTGTGCACGAAGGGCTGAGTATTCCAGACATCTGCGCCGGACTCGTCTATTCCGTGTGCCAAAACTACAACAACCGTGTCAAGGGGAACCGGCCGGTGGGCCGCAAGGTCTTCATGCAGGGGGGAGTCTGCTACAACCGAGCCGTACCTGTAGCCATGAGCGTCCTGCTCGGACGAGACATTGTTGTACCCCCGGAGCCTGGCCTCATGGGAGCGTTCGGTGTGGCGCTCGAAGTACTCAACCGGCAGGAACAGGGGATTCTCGAAGAAGCGCCCTTCGACCTCGACACGCTAGTCGAGAGGGACGTCGTCCATACCGGTGCGTTTGTGTGCCAGGGAGGACCCGAAAAGTGCGACCGGCAGTGCTCAGTCGCCCTGTACGAAATTGATGGCCGTCGTTATCCTTTCGGCGGAGCCTGCAATCGCTACGTGAACCAGCTGGCCGACCGCAGTGTAGACCCGCGGGAGTTTGATCTTGTCAGCCCGCGGGACAAACAGATGCGGCCCCCGGACGAACCGCTGCCCCAACCCACGGGCCGCATCGCCCTTACCTACAGCCTCGGCAGCTTGTCCTTTACGCGTTTCTTCGCTGCCTTTTTCCGAGCCCTGAACTACGAGGTCCTATTCCCGGACAGCGTGCAGGCGGCCGGGCTGCAGAGACAAGCCGCAGCCTTCTGCTATCCCGTCGAAGTGGCCCATGGCCTAGCAGCCGATCTCCTGACCAAAG
Organism: Limnochordia bacterium; assembly: GCA_007132635.1. Classification (GTDB taxonomy): domain Bacteria; phylum Bacillota; class Limnochordia; order Darwinibacteriales; family SLO01; genus SLOG01. The sequence goes on along the minus strand of SLOG01000166.1, from coordinate 1,426 downwards.
ACTTCGATTATCTCTGGCTGCCCCAGATCAAACGGCTGCCAACCCCGGGCCAGGACAGCATCACCTGCCCCTTGGCCCAAGGCGAACCCTACTATCTCAAGGCTGCCTTTCCTGAGTTGGCAGCCAAGTTGCTCACACCGGTGCTTGAATTCACGGGAAGCTGGGCCAAAGCCCGCGCTGCCATGCTGGAAGAGGCCGCGAGGCTCGGAACCGCAGCCGACTTGGCTGCCGCTGCCTGGGACAAAGCCCTCGGTGTCCAAGAAGAGCTAGATTTCGAACAGAAGGCCGTCGGCCGCAGGCTATTGGACAGGCTGGCCGACCATCCTGACGAGATGGCAGTCGTGCTCTTCGGCCGTCCGTATAACGCGTTTACGTCGCTGACGAACATGGCCGTCCCGCACAAATTCGCAAGCCGCGGCTGTACGATTGTACCCTACGACAGCCTTCCCTTCGAAGACGAAGAGCCAGAGACATACATGTACTGGTCCCACGGTCAACGTATTCTCCAGGCGGCCAAATTCGTACGGAACCATCCCCAGCTGTTTCCAGTGTTTATCACTAACTTCAGCTGTGGGCCGGACTCCTTTATCGTCAGCGATTTCCAGAGCCGCATGGTTGGCAAACCGTCGCTTGTGCTGGAGTTGGACAGTCATTCTGCCGATGCCGGCATTGATACGCGCATAGAAGCCTACCTGGATATCGTTGATATTCACCGGCGAACGAATGACGACACCGCACCGCAGCCTGACACTTTCCAACCCGCCCGTTTAGTGCAGGATAATGGGGGTATGGCTGTTGTGGACTCCCAAGGCCGGCGCCTGCTTATTACGGATCCTCGCGTCCGTATCGTAATGCCCAGTATGGGGGATCTCAACAGCGAAGCCGCAGCCGCGGCTCTGCGCTATATGGGCGCTCGGGCCTCCGCTGCTCCACCGCCTGGAGAACGCGAGCTAAAACTCGGTCGGGGGAATTCTTCTTGTAAAGAATGTCTGCCACTGCAGATGACTGTCGGGAGCCTCCTTCGCTACATTGAAGACGAGCAGGCTGAGGACGAAGTTGTCGTATACTTTATGCCGACAGCGACCGGTCCGTGCCGGTTTGGGCAGTACAACGTGGTCATCGACCGGATCATCCGTACTCAAAAACTTGAGAACGTGACGATGCTGACCTTGTCGGCAAAAGACGCCTATGCCGGCTTCACTCCACGTGTGTTGGTCCGGGTCTGGCAAGCTCTGGTTATCGGCGATACTCTCGATGACATCCGCAACAGCCTGCGGGCAACAGCCCGGAACCCTGGTGAGGCCTTGGCTCTGTTTGTTCAAGAGAAGGACAAAGTCCTGGATGTAATCTCGACAGGCTCGTGGAGTGAGCTAAAAAGATGCCTGCGTGAGTTAGCGGCGACGGTCCGCAGCGTTCCGCTTTCTCA
>SLOG01000389.1 GCA_007132635.1 Limnochordia bacterium | reverse complement strand
GACTGCATTGCCAAAATGGATAGAGATGAAGTGTCGATTTGGCTGTGATGGGGGGTGTGAAATTTCGTCATGGACATTAAACTTGTGGTCTTAGACATTGATGGGACTCTGCTGACAACGGGCGGTGAGTTGGCCCCTCGTGTGCGGCGGGCTATTCGTGACGTGCGAGAGAAAGGGATTGCCGTCGTGCTTGCGACAGGGCGCCGTTTGTGCCGTACTATGCCGTGGGTAAGAGCTTTAGGTCTCACAGATCCAGTCATCGCGCACAACGGTGCTGTTATCGTGCATCCTGAAGATGAACGTGTTCTAGTCAAACGCGTCCTTCCGTTGGACATAGCGCAGCGTCTCGTAGAGCAGTTGGGCCAGCTGCGCGTCCAGTACTGCCTCTATGATGGAGCTTTTGCTGGAGACGAAGTGTTTGTAGAGCGAGAGTTCTGGCAGGCCAGCCGTGGTGTTTTCCGGCAGTTCTTGGCTGATGCAGCGGATCCGGTTGATGCTATAGCCTTTCATCATCCACCGGTGAAGATCTCGGTGTTGGATGAAACGGAGCGACTGAGTCCTTTACTGCCTATCTGGCGCCAGGAATTTGGTGCGGACACAACCATGCTAGTGTTTGAAAGCCGGGACTACTTGGGTGTGGAATTTATGGCCTTCGGGTGTTCAAAGGCCTCGGGAGTCGAATTCGTTCTCAATGAGTCCGGCCTTGCGTTTTCACAGGTGTTGGCGATGGGCGACGATGTGAATGACATAGAACTTCTAGACCGCGCAGGCATGGGGTTTGCAATGGCGAACAGCCCCCAGGAGGTTCGAGAGGGAGCACGTTTCGTTGCCCCGTCTAACGATGATGACGGAGTAGCCGAAGTTCTCGAGGAGTACCTGCTGCCAGGGGGGCGTTTTTTTGGATAGGTTGATCATTGCGCCGCACGAAGCTGCAGCAGACAAATGGTCCCATGCGGTGCGGGATACTGACGCTGCAGCGCTGGCTGTGACCCTACCGCAGTTGGCAAGACGTGTCCTGCGGGTATACGGGAAACCCTATCGAGAACACAAGGCCCTAGAGCTGTTGGCTGCTTGGGAAGCCGTTGATCAGCAGTTTGAGTCGCTTCATCGTCTGCGCCCGGTCAGCAGGTTTCCGGGTTTTGTCGAGGAGATACGCGATGTGTTCGATGCAGCGGGGATGGGAGAGCCGATCTTAGATCGGCTGTCTGGTCCGGACAAACAGGAGATTATCGGCTTGCTGCAGAGTTATCGCGAATGGACACGCGAACGGTATATCTTGGATCGTGCCGAGCGAACGCGCATCGCAGCAGAGTTATGGGAAACGTCGGTTCTTGGCGAAGTACAGTCTGTTGAGCGATGGTATCTTCCCGAGTTATCTCCGGTAGAAGAGGGCTTCTTGCAGGTGGTGTGTCAAAGCCGCACGGTGTCCACCCACAAACTGCCTCCTGATGAACGGCGGCTTACTGCCCGTGTTTTGCCAGAACCTCGCTCGGAAGTGGATTGGATATGCCGTCAGATCAACTGCGAGCTGCAGGAAGGCGTCCGCCCTTCCTCCGTAGCGGTTGCTCTTCCGAATCCAGGTTTATACCTTTCTTTGTTCTTACGCGCCTTGACGCAGTGGGGCGTTCCCTTCGAGCCGCCTCCCCCCACTCTGATGGACGTGTCTATCGGCAGGGCCTTTTGGCGGTTGTTTGAAGGGAACCGTTCGGGCTGGCGGAAGTCTGATTTGAGACTGCTGACGGCTCCAGGATGGGGATTTCCGTTCACCCTGAACACCGATGCTCGGCGCCAGCTTCGTCTGACGCCTCCGGTTAAGGGTTTGGTACGGCAGCGCGAACACCTAGGCGACAATCGGCAATTGGGATTAGTTTTGGACCAGTTGAGCGAGTGGACTCAGCAGATAAGGGTACAGCCCCTGTCTGCCTATGCTGAGCTCCTCCAGCGCATGCTGGACGCATATCCTAGGGATCTGTGGGCTGCGGGCGATTCGACCGAATGGGCGCTTCACGCCAGTGCTTGGCGCGGTCTAGAGCGCTTGTGTGAATGGCTGGCCGACACCAAGGGTACTATTGAACCTCACCGGTTTGTCAGCCTGCTGGAGCTGTTAATGTCCCAATACGTGCTTCCCAATCCCCAGGTATTTTATGAAGGCATCTCGATTGTTGGGTTGGACGCCGTCGTCGGTATGGACTATGATTTAGTCTTTGTGCCTGGTCTAGTGGAGGGCTCGATCCCATCGCCGCGACCGCCGCATTGGTTGACTCGGCAGGTCTCGGAGCCGGATTCGGACATTTTGAAACGGGTAGCGGCTGCTTGTCAGCGGCTGCTGTTGTCGTACCCCGAGACAGATATGGAGGGGAAACCGAACCTCCCTTCGCCTTTTCTGGATGACGCCGAGCACGCGAAGACAGATGGGGCGAACCGAGTCATCAAGCCCCGGCGCCTCAAACCTTTCGTGCAGCTTTCGGATGCTGCTGTAAAAGAACGCGCGTCCCAACGCGTTTTGGACAGCGGTATGTCCGCGTCGCGACTCAATGTGTACACCAAATGTCCTTATCAATACTTCTGCCGGTTCGTCCTCGGATTGGAGGCTGACGAGGCCGTCGATGACGAAGTCTCTCCCTTGGACGAGGGGAGTCTGGTTCATCAAGTGCTCTATCTGTTTTGGGAGAACGGCGGCCGCCATGATATTACGGATTTGGCAGAAGCTGTCTTTGGTGAGGCGAGAAAACCTCTGTCACCTCGACTGTTAAACAGATTGAAGAGCTTTGCCTGGAAGGATAAGCAGATGACGGAAGAACGCGGTCTTCGGCCGTATTGGTTGGAAAGGCAGTTCTCAGGCCTGATTATCGCTACGCGCTTTGGGGATGTCGAGATGCACGGAGTATTCGATCGCGTAGATACGACTCCAGCAGGTGATTACGTGTTGTATGATTACAAGACTGGTAAGGCACCGAGCGTTGCGGACATCCGACGAGGTGTGGAGCTGCAGCTGCCGGTCTATGTCTTGGCGGCAGAGGAGGCTCTTTCCGGTGAGGTCTTGGGTGCCGTGTTTTTCAGCCTGCAGGATATCAAACAGACTGGCTTTTGGCGTTCCGAAGTGATAAGTGAAATGGGTGTGAGGAAATCCAGCAGCTGTCTGGCGAAAGAAGAGTGGGAGCGCGAGATGCACGTGTATCGCGGCTTTCTTCAGAGCTATTTGGAGGCGATTTTGTCAGGCGAATTTCCAATAGAACCAAGGGATCCGCATTCTTGTCTTTACTGTCCCTACTCTAACGTATGCCGGCGGGAGGTGTATCGGTGATGGATTTTACCCCCACTCCCAAACAAGCCGAGGCTATACAAACGATTGATAGGGATGTGGCGCTGACAGCAGGCGCAGGATCTGGGAAAACGAAGGTATTGGTAGAACGGTATGTGCATCTCTTGGAGAAAGGATTTGGCCTGCACCAGATACTAGCGATAACGTTCACGAGAAAGGCCGCGCAAGAGATGAAGGATCGTGTTCGTCAAGCTCGACCAGACTTAGATCTCACGGATGCGCCGATCTCTACGGTCCACAGCTTCTGCCAGCATGTATTGGCAGCTAATCCGCAACATGCGAATATTGATCCTAGGTTCCGCATGGCGGAAGAGTGGGAGAGTCGAACCATCTTGCGAGAGGTTGCGGCTGAAGTGGTTGATGCAGCTATTGATGCAGGCGGTCCGGACATCCTTGAACTAAGCGAAGACTTTCGCCGCACTCGAGATATGGTGGATGCTCTGGTTAAGGTCTATGAAGAGATGCGTTCTGTAGGCAGTTCAGACTTTGCGGTTGCGGATGAAACACAGACTTTGCAGGCAAACCTAGCGGAGCTGTTGGTTCTACTGCGCAGTTCTCTGCGGGATTGGTTGGACAGTTTGCGACCTGACGATATTACCAAAGCTAAAGCTGCGCAGATTGCCGCTCTGCAGGGTTTGCCGACTCCGCCCAGTGCTGATGATTCGGCAGCGTACCTGGAGCAGGTAGCCGAAAACCTAAAAGGGCGCTGGTCAAACCGGCTAGCAGATGAGGTCTACCGTCTGCGAGAACTCGCGGACGCAGCAAAACAGACTCTGCTCGACTGCCAAGGGCAGCGGCGGCTGCGTGCGGTTAGCCGTCTCTTGACAGACACGCATGCAAATTATTGTGCCGAAAAGAAACAGCGCAGCCTCATGGATTTTGACGATCTGGAGACGGCTCTGGAGG
>SLOG01000089.1 GCA_007132635.1 Limnochordia bacterium | reverse complement strand
TGTAGATGTAATTCTGTAACGAGGCCAACAGCCGTGCAATGTTTGGCGGGCAGCAAGCACAGCGAAACCAGCCTTGGCGTTCTACCATTACGTGACGCAGGTCGTGCCGGGCTCTGCAGGCATCCGGCCAAACCTCGAGGGGGTTGACGTAAAAGAAGCGTTGGCCATCTTGGGACATGCCGGCCAGGACACCGTTATATAGGGCCCGCTCAAGGACGTTGCCATAGCGGCTGTCTCGCTCGGCCTCCAGCATGCGGTGGGCCCAAAACACTAGGCCGATAGCGGCGCAGGTCTCTGTATAGGCCGTGTCATTGGGCAGGTCATAGTCGGCAGTAAACCCCTCGTCGTGGGCTTGCGAACCGATTCCCCCGGTAATGTACATACGGCGGTTCGTGGTGCTTTCCCAGAGAGCGCGGCAGGCTTCGAGCAGCTCCTGATCGCGAGTCTCGACCGCCAGATCGGCCATGGCTGCATAGAGATACATGGCACGCACCGAATGCCCTTCGGCGTGTTTCTGATCTCGTACAGGCATGTGGGCTTGGGAGTAGGCATGGCGGCTGTGAATCGACGTTTCGGTGTCGCCGCGGCTGGCGGCCTCAGTATGAAAATAGTGCGGCGACTGACCTCGCTCATCGATGAAGTATCTCGCCAATCTGAGATAGCGGGACTCTTGTGTGACTCGGGCGAGGCGGATCAGAGCTAACTCGATTTCCTCGTGTCCGGGATACCCCCGTTTCTTGCCCGGCTCTCGGCCGAAAACGGTATCGATGTGATCAGCCAGTCGGCAGGCTGTATCAAGGGCTTGGCGTTTCCCCGTTGCCTGATGGTAGGCGACGGCGGCCTCAATGAAATGCCCTGCACAGTAGAGCTCGTGATCGCGCCGCAGATTAGTCCATTTTTCGTCGGGAGCTGCCAAGCTGAAGTACGTGTTCAGGTATCCGTCTGGTTCTTGAGCCCGGGTGATGAGATCGATGACTGAATCGGCGCGGGCTTCCAGTTCGGGGTCCTTAGTCTGACGGATTACATAGGCTGCTGCTTCTAGCCATTTGTAGACGTCACTGTCTTGAAAGACCATGCCTTGGTGGGTGCCCTGGGTGTCTCCGGCGGCGATCCGGAAATTAGTCAGGGCATGGCTCGGTTCTGCACTCGGAGCTTCATCATTAAGGACGGCGTACTGGTAGGGAAGGACTGTGTGTCGGACTCGGTGGACCCATGGCCCAAAGAAACCATCGTGCAGTGTAACAGTTGGTGTTTGCATGCCGTTTACCTCCCTTGAGAATTCCTCGTTGCTATACTTGGGTCTTGGGTTGGGTTTATCCTGCTTTTCGTTGGGAGCGAAATCCGTGGTAGTAGCAGAGATTTTGAGTGCGGCTTTGTCCATATTGTTGTTCTCGCTGTTTCCATTGGGTTTGTATGTCGGCCGCGAAGGCACTGTCAAAGGATTTCTGTATCATCTTGGATTGAGACGTCCGCCCCGTGAGAGCTACCTGTATGCCCTCGGCCTGGCTGTCGTTTCTGTGGTTATCAGCGGCTTGGTGTACTATGCCGTTGGCCTGTGGGACGTGTTGGCCGGGCCTCAGTCTGTAAGCGGGCAGATACGTGAACTGGGGATCCCGGTTACTGCGGTTCTAGTCATTGTGATTCGCGCGGTGTTTGCGACGGGCTTGGCCGAGGAAATCTTCTTTCGAGGGTTTTTGGGGCCGCAGTTTGCCAAGGTGGTTGGGTTCCGTGCTGGGAATTTGATCCAGGCCTTGGTGTTCGGGTCGGTCCACGGCTTCCTTCTCATTGGTATTGGAGTGGTATCGATGGCAGCGGTGGTGGTAACCACAGGCTGTATCGGTTACCTGTTAGGGCATCTCAATGAGGTCTATGGACGAGGCAGTATCATCCCCAGCTGGACAGCTCATGCACTCACTAACCTTGTTTCGTTTTCCTTAATAGCCTTTGTTATCTAGGAATGCGTTGATTTTCTCGATGTTTTGATTTGGCGAATCTCGGTCTTCTGCACAGAAAGGCGTAGATCGCTATGGGCCGAATGTCGATTTTCTGGAAGCTCATACTTGGCCTCTTACTGGTTTTTTGGGGGGTAACTTGCCAAGCAGTTGTTGCCAATCCGGGTGCTGTAGTCATTGGTGGCTCTTTCGACTACCCGCCCTACAGTTTTCTACAGGACGGAGAGCCGGCAGGACTCGCTGTTGATCTATCGCGGGCAGTAGCTGATATTCTGAGTTTGGAGACTGAGCTGCAGCTTGACGTCTGGAGTAGTGTTAGGCAGGGACTCGACCAAGGGCACATCGACTTGGTTCACGATATCATTTTTTCGGAGGAACGAGCCGAAAGCTATGCCTTCTCATCGCCTTACCATATCTCGCCCTACGTGGTGGTCGCGCATCGCACTGCACCGGTGCTTGACACATTCTCTGATCTTGCTGGCAAGCGAGTCGTTGTAGTACGCGGTGATATCGGACATGACTACATAGTTAGCCGTGGAATAGAAGACGACGTTAAGTATGTCGATGAGTACGCCGAGGCCATCGCCCGTGTGGAAGTCGGTGATTACGCCTATACCATGATGGATCACTTAGTGGCCTTATACTGGTTTCAACGTCTTGAGACAGAGAACGTATTGGTGACGGATATCTCGCCGTTTCAGCTGCGGTATTCTTTTGCCGCGGCTGCAGAGAGGGATGATCTCATTCTGGCCATCAACGGCGGAATGGCGGTTCTGAGAGAATTGGGTGAACTCGACACTCTGTATCAGAATTGGCTTGGCGTCCCATCGTCCTGGCTGCAAGATGACAGCTTCGAGTTAAGCCGCCGAGTGCTGGTGATTCTTGGTGTCTCCCTGCTGATTATCTGGCTCTTGTTCCTGTGGAGTTGGACACTGCGGCGTACAGTGGCCCATCAGACTTCCGAACTGCGCCAGGTCAACGAGAGTCTGCGGCTGACCTTGCAGTCCATTGGCGATGCTGTGATCTCAACGGATCTGCGGGGTTATGTGGTGCAGATGAATCCTGCAGCTGAAACCCTCACAGGCTGGAGTCAGGCAGACGCCGTGGGGAAGCCCTTGGCCGCGGTGTTTTGTGTCGTCAGCGACAAGACTCGGACTGCGTGTGAGGATCCGGTGCGCCGCGTCTTGACAGGCGGCCGTCCAGTCTCCCTCGCCAATGATACCGTATTGATTGCGAGAGATGGAAGCGAATGCCAGATCGCTGATAGTGCAGCTCCAATTATGGGAGACGATCAGAAGATTCACGGAGTCATTCTCGTTTTTCGGGATGTAACAGAGGAGTATCAATCGCAGCAGGTTGTTCGAGTTAGTGAAGAGAGGTTCCGTTTGCTGTTTGAGAATTCCATGAGCGCGATTGCTGTCCATGAGGTGATTGAGGATGGTTCGGGGCAGCCAGTTGATTTCCGCTATATGGCTGTCAATCAAGCCTTCGAAGCACTCACTGGCCTGCGAGGTTCTAACTTGATTGGAAAAACCCTGCGCGGTGTCCATCCCGGCGTGCATTTGTTCTGGCTCCAGCGGTTTAAACAAGTGGCTCGGACCGGTCAACCCATTGAATTTCGTGAGTATAGTTCGGTGATGGACAAGCATGTGGAAAACCGCGTCTACAGGCCCGCGCCTGGGCAGCTGGTGGTCATGAGCCATGACGTAACCGAGCGAGAGCTCGCTGTGCGAGCGCTTCGGGCAAGCGAGGCTGAGAATCGTTCGATTGTGGAACTGCTCCCCGACCTTATCGCGCGAGTTGATGCTGACGGTACGATTATCTCGGTTCGTTCTTCGTCGCAGTTTCCTTTTGCGTTCGATGCAGAAGAGTTCATTGGCAAGCATGTGAGCGAGGTCTTTCCGGCTGACCGCGCCGTTCGGATACGACGCGCGATCCAGCGTACTATGAAGACTCATGTTCTTGAGACATTAGAGGTAGACCTGCACCTCGATTCTGGGGAGAAAGTTTGGCTTGAGGGTCGGATGCTGCCGCTGGAGGAGCAGCAGGTCATGGTTCTGATTCGCGACATTTCCGAGCGCAAGCAAGGTGAGCAGGAACTGCGTCACCTGACATTCCATGATGTTCTGACCGATCTGTTCAATCGGCGCTATCTAGAAGAGGAACTGAAGCGATTGGACACTGAGCGGCAGCTGCCTCTCAGTATCATCATGACAGACGTTAATGGACTCAAGTTGGTCAACGATTCGTTGGGCCATCAGAACGGGGACCGACTGCTCCAGCATGTGGCCGCCGTGATTCGCC
>SLOG01000035.1 GCA_007132635.1 Limnochordia bacterium | reverse complement strand
GTTCCTCACGAAGAGGATTTGGAGACTTTCAAGACATACATTCGCGTCTGCAACGAACCCAATCCGATCCCAGAGGACTATTTGGACTGGTGGGCATACGAAATGGCAGCTCAATTGTCCTGGATTGAGGAATTTGTGGCTGGCATCGACTATGAAGTAGGGTATGTGGGTGGCGGTCCGCTACGCTGGGGTGAATTGGTCGTCGAATTCGAAGACTTCCCCGGAGCCGATTTTGTTGGGGCGTCAGCGCATCTGCGTGAGGCCGGTTCGGGTGGATTCGAAATTGGTGGTGTCTGGAATGCCTTCCATAAAGGTGTTCAGGAGCGAGGGATTCCTGTAGAATACCAAATGCCTGCTACAGCGTTGGTACAGGATCCTCTCACAAAGGAAGTGGCTGGCGTTGTGGCAGCCGATTGGGCTGGCAACGAGACGACTATCCGTGCGCGCCAAGGTGTGGTACTGGCATGCGGGGGATTTGAGAACGACCTCCAAATGCAGCGAGATTTTCACGGAATGGATCAGGTGTACACAACCGGGACGCCTGGAAACACTGGCGACGGAATCAAGATGCTTATGGAAGCAGGAGCACAGTTATGGCACATGAAAAACCAGACACAGTCGGGTGGTTTTTGGTTGGGGATAAAGGTTCCGGAGTTCGAGTCGGCCTTTATCCGTCAGATGGTGTTTCGCACTGGCTCTTGGATCGAGATCGATGGTGCCGGGGAAAGGTTTTACGACGAAGCTCAGATGTATCACAGGCAGCATATGAAGCACATTCAGCACGGGAAGTATGTAGATCTGCCGCATTGGAAGGCCCTCCCCGCACACCTAGTTTTTGATGATTATACGCGGGAGAACAACACCATCATTACCCCATGGCTTTCGTGGCCTGTTTCAATTGAGGGATACCGTTGGTCAAGGGATAATCAGGCTGAGATTGACAAAGGTTGGATCATGAAGGCAGATACAATTGAGGAACTGGCCGCGATAATGGACAGGGATCCAGCGGAACTAAAGGCCACCATCGATCGATGGAACGCCATGGCTGAAGCCGGTTCGGATGAGGACTTTGGACGGAACCCGGAGATGATGCGCCCCATTAACGAACCACCTTACTACGCTATCGAGTTGTTCCCTGCATTGGTTGCCACCACTGGAGGCGCTAAGCGGAATCCTGATTCTCAAGCTTTGAACTGGTCGGACGAGCCAATCGCGCGCTTATATACGGCAGGCCAGATGGGGAGCTATGTATCAAATTTATACCAAAACGGGATTTTCCTTTCGGAGGCCATAATGAGTGGGCGAGCGGCAGCGCAGCATGCATTATCTCTCGAACCTGCCGAATAGAAAGCGATCACTGCCTGTGTGTGAGGTATGAGTGGAGAAAGGAAGGATGACTCATGAGAAGGATAGTCGGATCCGGGATCGTACTAGCCCTCCTAGCGTTTGTGATAATGAGTGCAGGCGTCGTGGCGAGTTGGAGTGACTTGGAGGACGGTGAATATGCCGGGACGGTCACCGCCATGTGGGATGATATCACCGTGGTGGCGACTCTGGTGGATGGAGAGATCGTGTCCATCGAAATCACGGAGGGTCGAGATGATCTTTATCTCTATGATGACCAGTTAGAGGAGTTTGTGAAGAGGATACTTGAAAGCCAAAGCCTTGATGTAGACGTCGTGACTGGAGCTAGTGTTGATTGCGAGGCGATTCTAGCAGCACTGTATGAGGCGCTGGAAGGAACAGAGTCTGCGGAGGAATAACAGTTACAGCGAAAAAGCGCTTTTGCCAGCGTGCTCGAGTTCCTAGAGAAGCTTCTCCCACGTCAGGGCGAAGCTTCTTTTCCGTGTACTCGGCGAAGTTCTCTGGAAAGCTTTGCGCTTCTTAGCGTCCGCTCGATTTTTTGGTCGAACAGGTTATGGCGCGAGCCTTGATGTCCGTCATGAGTCGTTCCAGGAAGCAGCGTTCCAGAGCGAGTTGTTCGATGGCAAGATCTGCCAGCCGATAACTCATACTGTCTTTCTCTAGGCCGATTTGTTTACTCTTTATGAAGTGGATCGCTCCTTCGAGCTGATCCAACTGCTTGCCATAGAAGGTTTGGCGTTCCTTGGGTTCAAGATACACAGAACCGCGCAACTTTACGCGCAATGCAATGGGATCAACAATGATCTGCTGGCTGGGTACTGGACTGCGGCAGAATTCCAGCAAAGCTTCTTCCCCGGCATCCGTTACACCGTATAGCTTAGCCTTCGTGCTGGAACGAGCGTAGACGAGGCCAGCCGTCTCAAGACGGCGCACGGCTGAATATACAGCGCCCGGGCTTCCAGACCAGTAGAAACTGTTGTCTCGGAAGACTTTGACGAGGTCATAACTGGAGAAACGTCCTTGCCGGAAGAATCCAAGGATGCTGGCCTCAAAAGGGCTAATCACATACGTCACCAACCTTTTCGGATATCGAGCTAGTTCGGATGGCATTGATATTCTTCTCTATTCGTGTGAGAACGGTTAAGTCCTTCCGTGTCTTTCTTTTAGGCCAATGGACCCTGACGGACCAGGTCCGCTGACAATGTATTCCATTTGACTTTGAATGTGCTGCGTCCTTTGGTTCCGATAGTGGGGCTTGTGAGGTTGGCGGTTTCCGAGTATTATTGAGGTGATAGAGGTGTGGGACCAGGTCCGCTGGAAGTGTCTGGGAGTAGCGGTTGGATGATAAGGAGCTGATGGGTTTGAAGTGTCGTGTTGTTTTGTTGGCTTTGTTGTTGGTAATTGGCTTGATTGGTTCTGGTTGTTTGGTGCTTGGTGTCGTTCTTCGGTTTAGTGTAACTGTTTCTGACGATCCAGAGGCTTTCCGTTTGGTTGAGGACACTCTGTTCATTGACACGGCAGTCATCAATAGGCATAATCTACCAGCTATTGAGACTGACGTTAAATTCCGTTTGACTGGCACGATGGGAAGTGTTCGGATTGAGGAAGTCGTTGTATTGTATGCTGAATTGATCGATGATCAGATTGCGGGCACCTTTGAAGAAGTGCCGCCAAGACATCGTGTCGATCTCCATCTGGTTGCTGTCGGGGATATGTCAAAGACCGAACCGGTCCATTTTCCTCTGCCGCAGGCAATTCGCACCGCTCTGGCGGATGACCCGGATTCGCTTGTAGGCCGAGCTTACGAGTTTAAGTTCCAATTAAAGGGAACAGGCAAGCTTCCGGTCTATCGCTTGCGAGTGGAGTTCGAGAGTTCCGGGCTCTAGAGAGCCATCGGTTGGTCGGCGAGGAATAGATTGGCAGGTGCGTGAATTACCAAGAGAGGGGTTGGTTGTCGGTTATGGTAGGACGGCATTGGATTGGTGCGCTTGTTTTGCTTGTGGTTTCCGGCTTGATGATGTCTGGTTGCTCGGTGTTAGGGGTAGGCCTTAGGCTGGCGATTACGGTGTCGGAAAACGCGGACGAAGGTTTGACGGTTGACGACGGTGACATAGTTATCGATCTTGCGCAGGTTAGACTGTTGGATCCGCCAGAGGTCTCTGCGGAGGTGAAGGTGAGGACGACAGGTACCATCGGGAGACTGTACATCAATGATATCGTTGTTGAGTTCGTCGAGATTCTTGACGACGGTACACGGTCAGCGCCGGAGGAAGTCCTTAGGCAAGTGGTGAATCGAGAGTCGGTGGTGGTTGGAGGTATTGGGTTTGAGGAAGAAGTGACTTACCAACTTCCGAACATGATCAAAGCGCGACTTGCTACCGATCCAGACTCGTTAGTTGGTCGAGTCTATGAAATGACAGCTACTGTTACGGGTCCTAGCAGCCCGCCTTCGACTCGTGTCACGGTGCGTTTCGTTAATTCATCGCCTTTCTAGATACGTAGCAGCAAGAAATCGGCAACGCGTCCGGTTGGGGTTAGGCCCGCGATTTGGCGAAAAGGGAGGGGTTTTATGGCTCGATCGTTGACTCAACGTGAGCGTGTCTGGGAGACCATCAACCACCGTGAACCTGATCACGTTCCTATTGACTTGGGCGGCACCGAACAGAGTTCCATCTGTAGTGAGGCCTATCGGGATCTAGTACGCTATCTCGGACTTGGGATTGATCCTGACGAGATAGTGATTTCTAACCTCGTGCAGCAGTTGGCTGTGATCGATCCAAAGCTTTTGGATTGGACGGATGCCTGTGCAGTTCCTCTGCTGCCGAACCCACCATCGAATTGGTCGCTTGCAGTTAGCGATGAGGGCCGCTATTGGACGTTTGTCGATGAGTGGG
>SLOG01000230.1 GCA_007132635.1 Limnochordia bacterium | reverse complement strand
TGCTCTCTTTCCTGGTGGCTGTGTGGCTGATCAAAAGATATGAGGGGATATTCTTGCATGCAAAGCCGGCTAATGCAGTCGCACCGGGCCTTGATCAGGCAAGCTCTTGAGAGAAACAGAGAAAGAGGGTAGCCTATGGCAAATGTTAGGCTGGTTCTACCCACTGACATACATGAACATAAGTATCAAGAGATGATATTTTAAAGTGGGAGAATGCTGGTGAAATTTATTTCCTGGGGCGATAAAGCCCTGGAACATGGGGTTTCAGGAGTAGTTGACTTAAATATACCCGGCAGTTATTTCACCACCAGAACAGGATGGTTGGGAGTACTGTGTCGGTTTCGAGATCTTGAGGTTGTGCTACCGAGGGTGGGATGCTGCCGGAAGCTTTAGATATGGCTAAGGAGCTATTAGAGCTTACCATCTACAGCCAGGAAATGGAAGGGAAACCAATTCCAGAAGCTTCTTCATAGCGGAGAAAAAGTATTCCTTACTGTTTATATTTAATCCGAAACCCTTCAATATTTGTTACAATTCCTTTTTGCTTATGAAGAAGTTTTTTGCAGCTGCCAGCTGAAGAGTTCCGCATATATGCTGCTACTGCCTGCTAACCTGGTTTTAAGTCACCTTGTTCGACAGGGTCATATTTAATCTGATTATATCAGAAAGAATACATGCCCCGGGTAAATTTATCCAAGAATGTTTGTATGGCGGACTGCTTGCGAGGTTGTGTCGTTATATCTGTCTCCGCCAGGTTATTCATTTCTGGTTCGGCTAAATCTTCTGCTTCTGCGAGCCGAGACAATAAATTTGGCAGGGCCACATTAATTAATATTCCCATGGTTGTCTTCCGTAGATTAACCAGAATAAATTGCTGATATTCACCTATTTGGAGGATCACGACCAGCTTTTTATCACCCATATCAACAAGATAATAATTGCCGAGTCCGGGGTAATTTGAATCCTTCAAAGTCTTGTCCAGCATCCGGGTGACCTCGTTAAAGAGGGCGACTGCCTTGGGCTGAGAATTAAGACCGGCAATGGGCTGAGCTTCCGCAGTGGCCCAGATGTCAGTTGCTATAAATCCATCGCCCAGGTCCTTTTTAAGCTCTTCAATGACATGATTTAACTTTTTTACATTAAAAAAACTGATATTACCACCTCTCTTGTGACACACTTATAGATTATTAAGTATTAAGTAAAACGGTAAAATCAAATTGCCCTATTTGTTTTGTCATCAGGTGTCATTCTAGTGGTGTTTGTCCAGCCATTCTCTAATGTCTTCTACGGCCTTCTGGTAATCAAGATCATTGTGCGGTTCGTGCAGGCCGTCCGGATAGATGTGAAGAACCTTATCTGGAATCACGACCGCATTGAAAAACTGGTGAGCGCCCTCGACAGCGAGCAGCGGATCGCTTTCGCCATGCATACACATTACCGGTAGGTCGAACTTGCTGGCTCCTTTTTTAATCCGCTTAAGGGTTTTCAAAGCTTCAGTACCCCATCTCACCGAACGATTCCAGTGCACCAGGGGGTCTTCATTATAGCTGCGCGCCACTTCTTGATTTCGTGACAGAGAACTACCCTCCAGCTTGACAGTGAGGAGCATTTTCGGCATCAGCCATGATAGGGCTTTGGCTACCATAACCAGTAAGGGTGGCGCTGCATCTTTCGGCAACAGGGCGTTCCCGGATATGACCGCGCTGGTCAGATTTCGGAAATAGTGTTGCCGGTAATCCAGCAAAGTCATTGCGCCCATGCTGTGCCCGTAAATTGACATCTTTTGTTCCGGATGTAATTTTTCAATCAAATCGATATACAGATCCAGGTCTCTGCGGTATTCTTTCCAGGAATTGATATGGCCACGCCGGCCTTCCGAACGTCCGTGGCCACGCTGGTCGTAGCCTGCCAGAATATATCCGGATTGAACCAGAGTATCAACTAAGTTTTGATAACGACCGCTGTGTTCGCCCGCACCATGAATCATCACTAAAACTCCACGAGGATTTTCCTCCGGTTCCCAGATCTTGTAAAACAGTTTAAGCCCACCAACCCCTTCAAAATAGCCTTCGGTTACATGCATTCTAAGTCCTCCTGCAATTTATGGTTTTAACTTTACTATATTGTTAAAGGATAGATTCGGTTTATAATATATTAATAAAATATTTAAGGAAAGCTAGAAATTTGCTTTTTCTTGGAGCAAAAGACAGGGATTTGCTTTTCCATGCATAAATATAGCATTACTCAGTTATGGCTGTCAACTAAAAAAAATCTATAAGTTGACTGGTTTACACAGCATGGTACGGATTAAAAGGTGGTCACTATGCTGGTAATAAACGAAAGATAGCTTTAATACCAAATAACCGATTATGTATGAGGTGCATTGGCTTGATGCACCTGGAGCTTAGCAAGGCGTTGGCATGATATGCTTTATCATTCAAGCGGCCCATTTCCAGCGAATCTTTTCGGATGTGATGTTAGTTTCGATCAAGTAAGAAACCTGCTCATCACCAGCAGCCCTTTTTTTGTTTGGGTCGGTGGCCTTTCAGATTGGCAAAGAACCATTTGTCAAGTATGTTCAATCGCTGGAAAATGACTTAAAACTATATTTAACAGTATATTTAAAAGGTACTTTTTGAATTTTATGAAGGAGTAATTAAAAACTAAAGGGAATTTTTCAATTAAGACAATAAATATATAACTATGTGGAAGGAGATTAATAAAAGTGGTCGTTTATCAAAGATTTTTCCTAATACTGACTTTTATAGTTTGGTTTATTTTATTTGCATTAATGCCTTTGAATACTGAGGCAGCAGTG
Source organism: Limnochordia bacterium (assembly GCA_007132635.1). GTDB lineage: Bacteria > Bacillota > Limnochordia > Darwinibacteriales > SLO01 > SLOG01. The sequence goes on along the minus strand of SLOG01000230.1, from coordinate 1,450 downwards.
ATTTCCAGCGGTGATATGTTGACAGTCGAAACTGCAGAAACTATTGATGATGATATTTATTTTTTTGCTGATACGGTAAATATCAGTGGGACAGTTTTAGGTGATGCCGTGATTTTTTGCCGTGAAGCATTTATTGATGGGAAAATAGAGGGCAGTCTCCTTGTTTTCGCCGAAGTAATTCGGATTAACGGTGAAATAGTAGGCTCTGCAAGAGGTGGCGCTAACAGTATATTTTTCCAGGGTTCAACTGAAAGGGATTTAATGATGGCTGCAAATACCATCAGCATTTCCGGTTTGGTGGGCAACGACTTGTTTGTAGGGGCAAGCAGTGCTGATCTTACCGGTGCGGTAGGACGTGACATAAGGGCTTCTATGAACCGTTTAACCGTAGATGGGCCGGTTGGTGGAGATATAAAGGTCTATGTTAATGATCTGATATTCGGTTCCTCTGCCAAGGTAGGTGGTAAGGTTACTTACATTTCGGAAAATGACGCAGTTGTAAGCAGTGGAGCGATTATCAGCGGAACATTAGACAAGCTCGATCCGCCTAGTGAAACAGTACTTGCTTCTCCTGGAAGAACTGCCTGGAGTTTTATCCGTCCGATTCTTTCATTGCTGGCTGTAACCGTGGTGGTGACCCTCCTATTCCCAGTGCTTACCTCCGGAACGGCCTTAACCATAAAGAATAAACCGGGCAAAAGTATTGGCTATGGTGCTCTGGTTGTTTTCATGGCTCCGATTGCTGCACTGTTATTGTTAATTTCAGTAGTTGGTATACCGATCAGTTTTTTATCCATGCTGCTTTATATTGTATTAATCTACCTGACCCGTATTTTTACAGGGTTTTTCCTGGCAGATATTATTTTTGAGCGTTTTGATAAAAAAGTTCACCCGGTCTGGACGGGCCTGACGGGTGTTTTTGTCCTGGCCATACTTGTAAAGATCCCCTACCTGGGCTGGCTGATTCATATTGCAGCCATTCTATTTGCCGCCGGGGCATTGATCATATACCTGGCTGAAGAGAAAAAGAAGCCCGACTTTCTAGAAGTACAAGCTGCAGATTAATAAGACAATAGGATAATCTTATTAATTGCTGCAGGGTCCGGGTATCGGCCAGTTGAGTTTTTACATTGTGGAATCCTGAGTGACCTAGCAGTTTTCGCCCTCGGGAAAATGGTTATTATCCCCCATAATTAAAAAAGGTATTTTTGCCTTAAAAAAATGTTTTAAAAGTTTACCAGAGGCACCGGGCCGATAAGTTCTGATTGCCAACTTACTCTCCGGGTTTTACTTTCTGCTATAGGATTGCCGGGCAAAATGCTGTGTTGATGTCAGAATTGAAGTTGCAATATTTAAAGAATTGCGGCATAATAGAGTTAAACTTGACCAGCACAACACCTGTCAAATACCCGAAATCAGTTTCAGAGATCAGGCATCATAAAAATTAACT
>SLOG01000433.1 GCA_007132635.1 Limnochordia bacterium | reverse complement strand
TTCGAAATATCAGAAAAACCAGACGGTTGTGTTGCTTTGCCTGTTTATCATCTTGGTGTGGGGGGCTGGGGCACAGGCTGCAGGCGGGGACGACTTGGCGTCGCGGGTGACAGAGATTGAGAACTGGTTAATGGACTGGGAGCACACGATGGGCGAACGAATGCAGGGACTGGACACAGAGATCGATGAACTGTCCTATCGTCTTAAGCAAGCTGTCGACCTTCTCGACAAACTCACGGAAGAACGTAAGCTTCTTTTGGATAAGACGGCGGCAGAGATTGCTGCTGTGGTTCGATCGTTAGGGGAGATCGGTGCTTCGCTAACCTATGCTGCCGAAGGGTTAGAGGCCATGCGCACGCATGTGCGAATCCCTAAGGATTCGGCGATCCTGACTCCGTCGGTTATGTACGCGCTGGAAAATCAGCCCTACACCATGACCGGAAGCGTGCGATCGTTTACGATCGAGCCCGGCGCCCGCGTGGGGGGAGTGGACTATGACGATGCCATTCTGATCTATACGGACACCAACCGCCATTCGATCACCCATTGGTTTAACCTAGACCAAAGATACGACCAGTTTAGTGCCTTGGTGGCAACTGGAGATCCGGCGACGATCGGCACAGAACTCCAGCTTATAGGTGATGAAGAGATCATGTTCGAGGCCGTGTACACGCCTGGGTCGCTCCCTGTACCGGTGAGCATCGATCTGACAGGGGTGCAAGTGCTGCAGGTTACCGTGACGAACACAGGTATAGGCCACGCTTATCTGGCTCTGATAGACCCACACTCCAATTAGACAAAAGTCAGAGTTGAACCATGAAATGAGAATAGTGTGCTGTGAAAAACGGCGGGGTTGTGGTATACTAGAAGTGGGACTCCTGACAGTCTCGCGTGGTTTTCTGAAGGGTGTGAGCTGAATGGGTGCGCCAGAGCCGGGACGACGGACTTGTGCTGTTGTTGGTGTTTTGGTGCTCGCTGTGGTCGTTGTTGTTGGTGGGTTTTGGTTGTTTGATGACTCCAGAACAGCATCGCAAGCCGTTGCGGCCTTGCCCGAACAAGCCCTGCGGCTGCAGAATGCGGAGGGTGCGGTAGTCGAACTGACTGTCAGGAATGCCAGCAGCTTGGAGAGGTCGCACTGTGCGTTTAACTGTGTGCGGGAGGATGTCGTGCAGTCGACGGTGCTGTTCTCAGCTACACCGTTTGCGGCCTCGGCACCGATCACTGTGGAGCGATTGCAGGTTCCGATTGAGATGATTTTCTTTTGCGGAGCAGGCGAGTTTTTGGAGATGCGGCGTTTTGAGCCGGGGGAGAAAGAGTTGTACGCCCCAGAGCGGGGGTATCGGTATCACCTGGAGGCCAAAGACGGATTTTCCGCTGAGTTTGGTATTGCACCAGGAAGCTCTTTGCTGCTGTAGAGACGAATCGAGTTGATGGAAGAGGGCACGTCCAGCCTTGGGCCGGGCGTGCCTAATTGTTTCGCTTTTTTTCTAACAAAGAGCAGGAAATCGTTAACGGATAGAGAACAATATATTCACAGAGTGAACAAATAGGTGGATTGTGGAGTGGTGTTAAGTGGCGTGTACGGGAAAGGGGTGGCTGTGCATAGATTTGCCAAAACGTTGAACCATGTCGCAATTATGAGCTTTTCTAAAGGAGGACAAACAATGCGTAAAGGTTTCTTAGTGTTTGCAGTGGCAGCCCTGTTTTGCGCGACCGTGGCCGCTTCAGCTTGGGGAATGCAGCCGTTCAACACGCCCGCAGATTACCTGGAAGCGACCGGCCAAGAGGTTTTCCCAACCAATGAGGCCCCGGTTCTGGCCGGGATGGTGGCCACTGGTGAACTGCCTCCATTGGCCGAGCGTCTGCCTTTGGAGCCTGTAGTCGTAGAACCCTGGGAAGAAATCGGTGTCTATGGCGGCACACTGACCACGGCTGCCAGCGGCCCCACGTGGGGCGGCGGCGATGACTGGCAGGTTCGAGCGCAGTTCATGTTTGCGCTGATGCCCGATATGACGACGGTGGTACCGAATATCGCCAAGGGGTGGGAATGGTCGGACGATTTGACCAGTCTGACGATTTACTTGCGGGAAGGCATGCGCTGGTCGGACGGTCATCCGTTTACGACAGATGATGTAATGTTCTGGTACGAAGACATTATGTGGAATGAGGACCTGACCCCTTCGCACCCGACACCCCTTTCTCCTGGCGGTGAGTTTGTAGTCGTCGAGGCCCAAGATCCCTATACCTTCACTATGGAGTTTGCCGTGCCCTATCCGCCTATCATTAACCTGCTGGCTGTGGGGCAGTATGAACCCTATGCACCCAAACACTATCTGCAGCAGTTCCATGTGAACTACAACGATGAAGTGGATGAACTCGCAGCTGCGTCCGGCTATGAGACCTGGTATGAGCTGTTTTCGTTCCACAACAGCTGGAACTTTGGTCAGCAGCAGCAGGATGCGGATCGCCCCTGCCTGTATGCTTGGAAGATGGACAGAGTCGATTCTGCGGGCAACAAGTACTTCTCGCGCAACCCGTATTACTGGAAGATCGATACGGCAGGCAACCAGCTTCCCTATATGGACAATCAGATTCGAACGGTTGTCGAGAGCGTCGAGGTGTTTGGCCTGCAGGCGATGAGTGGCGAGCTGACGGCGGCCGGCCAGTTTCTGTCCCTGTCGGACTTCCCGATCTACAAGGAAGGCGAGGAGCGCGGCGGTTATCGCGTCATGCTCTGGGATGGCTCGTACGGTTCGAACGTGCGCTTTAAGTTCAACTATACGCATCAGGACCCTGTGATGCGTGAGATCTTCAACGATCTGCGGTTTCGGCAGGCAATGTCGCTCGCCATCGATCGAGACGAGATCAACGAGACGTACTTCTTTGGGCTGGCCACACCGCGGCAGGCAACGGCCACTCCGGAGACCCGGTTCTATGAGGACTGGATGGGCGAGTATTATGCGGAATACGATCCGGATCGAGCTAACGCCCTTCTCGATGAGATGGGACTAGAATGGCAAGGCAGCCACCGGATCATGCCCGACGGGCGTCCTCTAGCGGTGGCCATCGGCATAGTACCCGGGGAGCTGCGCGAAGAGGTCTCGACACTGGTGAAGGACTTCTGGGAGGACGTCGGCATGCTGGTCGATCTGCGGACTGTCGACATGACGCTCCACAGTCAGAGGCGGTTGGCCAATGAGGTCGATGTCCACCCATGGGACCAGTCCAACGCCAGCGAGTTTGGCATGTACACCGATACAGGACGCATGTCGCCGGCTGGACCGGATAGCCCTGTAGGCGGTTGGATCGAGTGGCGTAACTCGGGCGGTGTGAGTGGCGAAGAGCCGACCCCTGAGGCCTTGAATGCTTTCGAGCTACTTGATGCTTGGCAGCGTACGTTGCCGGGATCGGAGGCCTATATGGACTTTGGTCGTGAATTCTTGACTCTGAGTGTCCAGAACCTCTGGCATATCGGCACCGTGGGCATGAGTCCCCAGCCAGTCATCATTCGCAGTGACGTTGGCAATGCTCCCCATGATGGCATCTGGGGTTGGGAGTACCGGCGCTTCCTGCCGTTTGGCGGCGATCAGTGGTTCTATCGTCCCTAGAAGGCAGTTGATTTTCTCGATTTTGACGAGGGCCAGTTCACGCCGTATACCTAGAATTCCAGGTAAACGGCGTGGTGTGGTGCCCTCGTCCGTAGTAAAACGGAGAAAATCAACGCCTTCCTAGATTTGGCGAACCGATTAATGCAGCATGATGCAAGCACGAGGCGCCGCGGAGGGCGTCTCGTGCTTGACGCCTTAGGGAGGTGTTTGTTTGATTGACGCCGGATTGTCAGCAAAGGAGCGCCAGTACTTACGAGATTTGGCCAAGAGACAGCGAGAGTTAGCCGCTCTGCCGATTATGGCTTCGCGGCGGCAACTGTGGTTTGAGCACAACAAGGGGTGCGGCGGCCAACCGGTGGTGCAGGTGGATCTGCCGCCCATAACCCGCCGGGAAGTGTTTCCTCCCCTGCAGTGTGTTTCGCTGACAGGACAGGAGATAGAAATGCAGCTTCTCTTTGCCATTTTCAGTCATGAAATCATTGGTGACGATAAGGTTGTTCCGGACTTCTTTCTAGTGCCTCTTAAGGTCGGAAGAAAATCGTCCCTGGATGTCCCCATCAAACGAGCAACCGATTCAGCAGGGCGGGACTATGGGTATCACTGGGACCCGCCGATAAAAAACTTACAGGCAGAGGTAGACAAGCTGCAGCCTTCCACCTAT